>NZ_JBJLSF010000102.1:0-17141 GCF_050871885.1 Kineococcus aridisoli
GCGGCGCATCGCGCGCAGCTCGTGCGCGGCGCGCTGCGGGTCGGCGGGCGTCGCCGCCGTCGCGTCCAGCACGGTTCCCCACTCCCGACGGCCGGCAGGCGGTCCGGGCGGGGGGCAGGCCGTCGGGGGGGGGGGGGGGGGCCCCGCCCCCCGCCCCCCCCCCCCCCCCTCGGGGGGGCCCGCCGGGGGGCAGGGACCTGTCGTTGGACACTCAGAACCTCGGGACGGCGCTCACCGGGTGACGGATGTTCACCCGGTCAGCGCAAGCTTGTCACTGCTCGTGGACGACTGCTGTCTTATCAGTAATCAGTGTGCGCGAGTGGCACCGCCAGGAGCGTCGTCGTCGCGCGGGCTCTCCTCCGGCTTGACGAGGTTCAGGCCGCCGGGCGCCTGCCCCGGCGGCTCCGAGCCGGCGGGACCGTCCGCGGCGACGACGGCGGGGACGACGCGGGCGACGGCCCGGCGGGTCCACCGCGTGTGCAGACCGGGGGCGATCTCGAGGACCACCACGTCCCCGTCCACCTCGACGACCGTGCCGAACATGCCGGAGGTCGTCATGACCTCCGCGCCCGGGCCCACGTTGTTCTGCATCTCCTGCTGCGCCTTGCGCTGCTTGTTCGTCCGGCTGAACATGAAGACCAGCAGGGCGACCATGATCAGCAGGAAGACCAGCTGGCTGCTGCCACCACCCACGACAATCCCTCTCCGCGCCGGCGGGAACGACGGCTCACCGGCGCCTGCGCCGGCCTGGTGCCGGCACGGCCGGGCAACGGCGGAGGCACCCGCGCGGTTCCGCGCGGGGCCGCACCGGGACCGACCTGCCCGGGGAGTCTAGACGGGTCACCCACCCGGCCCAGCGCTGCGACGCGGGCGTCGCCGGGGACGGCCCCCGCCAGGCCTCCGCTCAGGACTCCTCGTCGGCCGGCGCCTCCTCGTCGAGGGGCGGCTGCCAGCTCCCGCCCACCGGCGCGTCGCGCGGCGGGGTCAGCCCCAGGTGCGCCCACGTCGCGGGCAGCGCGATCCGCCCCCGCGGCGTGCGGCCCAGCAGGCCCTCGCGCACGAGGAACGGCTCGGCCACCGTCTCGACGGTCTCGGCCTCCTCCCCCACGACGACCGCGAGCGTGGACAGCCCCACGGGCCCGCCGCCGAAGCGGCGGCACAGCGCGTCGAGCACCGCCTTGTCCAGGCGGTCCAGGCCCCGCTCGTCCACCTCGTAGACCTGCAGGGCGGCGCGGGCGGCGTGGCGGTCGACGATCCCCGAGCCGCGCACCTGCGCCCAGTCGCGCACCCGCCGCAGCAGCCGGTTGGCGATGCGCGGCGTGCCGCGCGAGCGCCCGCCGATCTCGGCCGCGCCCTCGGCGGTCAGCTGCACCCCCAGCAGGGAGGCGCTGCGGCGCAGCACCTGCACGAGCTCCTCGGGGCTGTAGTAGTCCAGGTAGCCGGTGAAGCCGAAGCGGTCGCGCAGCGGCGCCGGCAGCAGCCCGGCGCGGGTGGTCGCCCCGACGAGGGTGAACTTCGGCAGCTCCAGCGGGATCGCCGTGGCACCCGGGCCCTTGCCGACGACCACGTCGACCCGGTAGTCCTCCATGGCCATGTAGAGCATCTCCTCCGCCGGCCGGGCCATGCGGTGGATCTCGTCGAGGAAGAGCACCTCCCCCTCGTCCAGCGAGCTCAGCACCGCGGCCAGGTCGCCGGCGTGCTGGATGGCCGGGCCGCTGGACTGGCGCAGCGGTGCGCCCATCTCGGAGGCCACGATCATCGCCAGGGTCGTCTTGCCCAGACCGGGCGGGCCGGAGAAGAGCACGTGGTCGCTGGGCGCCTGCCGCGCCCGGGCCGCGTCGAGCACCAGCGACAGCTGCTCGCGCACCACCTTCTGGCCCACGAACTCGTCCAGCCCGTGCGGGCGCAGCGCCGACTCGGCGGCGCGCTCGCGCTCGTCGGCGCCCGGGGTCACCAGCCGCTCGTCCATCAGCGCCCCGACAGGTGGCGCAGGGCCGCGCGCAGCGTCGCGGCCACGTCGAGGGGACCGGCGCCGGCACCGTCCGCCGCGGCGCCACCGGAGCCGTCCCCGGAGCCGTCCCCGTCGGCGTCCCCGGTGACGACGTCGACGGCGTCCCCGGCCTGCTTGGCGGGGTAGCCCAGCCCGACGAGCGCGTCGACGACCTGCTGCCGGCGCACGTCCCCGGCCGGCACCTGCTCGACGGGGGCGCTCGCCCCGGCGCCCAGGGGCGGGCCGAGCCGGTCGCCCAGCTCCAGGCAGATCCGCTGGGCGCCCTTCTTGCCGATGCCCGGCACCCGCACCAGCGCCGCGTGGTCCTCGGCGGCCACGGCCGCGCGCAGCCCGTCGGGCCGGTGGACGGCGAGCATCGCCAGCGCCAGCCGCGGCCCGACGCCGGAGACGGTCTGCACGACCTCGAAGACCTCGCGCTCGTCGGCGTCGGCGAAGCCGAACAGCGTCAGGGAGTCCTCGCGGACCACCAGGGAGGTGTGCAGCAGCGCCTCCTCGCCGATCCGCAGCCCGGCGAGCGTGGCCGGGGCCGCCTGCACGAGCATGCCCACGCCCCCCACCTCCACGACAGCCGAGTCCAGCCGCACCGCGAGCACCCGCCCGCGCACCGACGCGATCACCCGTCCCCGTCCCTCCTCGCCGAACACCTGTACGAGGGGAGGCTAGCCACGGCCTCCGACACGACCCGCCAGGCGCGCCGCCGGAGCCGGGGTGCAGAGTGCCGCTCGTGAGCCACGAGCAGCACGAGAACCCGCGCCAGAACGTCACCTTCGCCGCCGCCACCGAGACCGGTCACGGGCACGGCTACCTGCGCGTGCCCGCCTCCGGCAGCGGCCCGGGCGTCGTCGTCGTCCAGGAGTGGTGGGGGCTGACCGACCACGTCGTCGCGATCGTCGACCGCTTCGCCGACGAGGGCTTCGTCGCCCTGGCCCCCGACCTGTACGGCGGGCGCACCACCCACGACTCCGCGGAGGCCGCGCGCTTCCTCGCCGAGCTGCCGCCCGAGCGCGCCGCCCGCGACCTCGCCGGGGCCGTGGACCACCTGCTGGGCCTGCCGCAGACCACGTCCTCGACCGCGGGGGCGGTGGGCTTCTGCATGGGCGGCGCCTTCGTGCTCGCCCTCGCCGCCCAGCAGGGCGAGCGGATCGGCGCGGCGGTGCCGTGGTACGGCGTGCCCGGGCCGGAGACGGACTTCAGCGGCCTGCGCGCGGCCGTGCTCGGCCACTTCGGCGAGGAGGACGCCTCGGTGCCCCTGGAGGCGGTGCTGGCGACGGAGGCGCGCATCCGCGAGCAGTCCGCGGCCGAGGTGACGATGCACGTCTACCCCGCGCCGCACGCCTTCTACAACGACGAGCGGCCCAGCTACCGCCGCGAGAGCGCCGAGCTGGCCTGGGAGCGCACCACGGCCTTCCTGCGCACCCACCTGTCCTGACCGACCGACCCCGACCGACCCCGACCGGCCTGCCCGCCGCGGGGCCCTCTCCCGCGGCGGGCGGTCTCAGCGGCGGGGCGGGGCGACGGCGCGCGCGGCGCGGACCGCCTCGGCGTAGCCGTTGCGGCGGCCGGTGACGAGCGCGGCGTGCGCGGCGGCCTCCAGCCGCGTGCTGGCCCCGCCGCGCCACAGGTGGCACAGCGCCAGCGCGAGGGCGTCGGCGGCGTCGGCGGGTCGTGGCGGGGCGTCCAGGCCCAGGATGCGGGTCACCATCGCGGTGACCTGCGCCTTGTCGGCCGTCCCGGAGCCGGTGACGGCCGCCTTGACCTCGCTGGGGGTGTGCATGGCCACCGGCAGCCCGCGCCGGGCCGCGGCCACGAGGACCAGGCCGGCGGCCTGGGCGGTGCCCATCACCGAGCGCACGTTGGACTGGGCGAAGACCCGCTCGACCGCGACGACGTCGGGCCGGTGGGCGTCCAGCCACTGCTCCAGGCCCTCGCTGATGGCGAGCAGCCGCGCCTGCACGGGGTCGGTGGCCGGGGTGCGCACGACGCCGACGGCGACCATCGAGGCCCGCCGGCCGGTGCGCACGGCGTCGACCACCCCCACCCCGCACCGGGTGAGACCGGGGTCGACCGCCAGCACGCGCACGGCCCCCACGATCGCACGTGGCGCTCGCGGGGGCCGTGACGGGCGCGCCCGGTGCGGGCGCGGGGTGCGCTCAGGCGTCCTCGAGGGCCGCCAGGACGTCGTCGGACACGTCGTAGTTGGCGAAGACATTCTGCACGTCGTCGCAGTCGTCGAGGGCGTCGACGAGGCGGAACACCTTCGCGGCGCCGTCGGCGTCCAGCGGCACCTGGACGCTGGGCACGAAGCTGGCGTCGGCGGAGTCGTAGTCGATGCCCGCGGCCTGCAGCGCCTCGCGCACGGCCACCAGGTCGGTGGCCTCGCAGACGACCTCGAAGGTGTCGCCCTGGTCGGTGACCTCCTCGGCGCCCGCCTCGAGCACCGCGGCGAGGACGTCGTCCTCGGTGAGGCCGGTGCCCTCCTTGCCGATGACGACGACGCCCTTGCGGCTGAACATGTACGCCACGCTGCCCGGGTCGGCCATCGAGCCGCCGTTGCGGGTCATCGCCGTGCGGACCTCCATGGCCGCGCGGTTCTTGTTGTCGGTGAGGCACTCGATGAGCAGCGCCACGCCGTTGGGGCCGTAGCCCTCGTACATGATCGTCTGCCAGTCGGCGCCACCGGCCTCCGCACCGGAGCCGCGCTTGACGGCGCGCTCGATGTTGTCGGCCGGCACCGAGGTCTTCTTCGCCTTCTGGATGGCGTCGAAGAGCGTCGGGTTGCCCGCGGGGTCGCCGCCGCCGGTGCGGGCGGCCACCTCGATGTTCTTGATGAGCCGAGCGAAGCTCTTGGCGCGCTTGGCGTCGACCACGGCCTTCTTGTGCTTGGTCGTCGCCCACTTGGAGTGGCCGGACATCTGCTTCCCTCCGCCGTTCGCTCGCTGTCGGTGCTGTCGGTGCTGCGGTGCCTGCGCTGCGGCCCGGGCGAGGTCTCAGCCCGCCGTCCGCGCCACCCTGTCGCGGACCACGTCCACGAAGTAGCGGTGCACCCGGTCGTCCCCGGTGATCTCCGGGTGGAACGACGTGGCCACCAGATCGCCCTGCCGCACTGCGACGATCCTACCCGCGGCCGGTCCCGCGCCCAGTCGGGCGAGCACCTGCACGCCCGCACCGGCCTCCTCCACCCACGGCGCGCGGATGAAGACCCCCAGCACGGGCGGGCCGCCGCCGGTCACCGCCTCCAGCGGGAGGTCCTCCTCCCAGCTGTCGACCTGGCGGCCGAAGGCGTTGCGGCGCACGGTGACGTCCAGCCCGCCGAGGGTCTGCTGGCCGGGGGCGCCGTCGAGGACGCGGTCGGCCAGCAGGATCATCCCGGCGCAGGAGCCGTAGACGGGCAGCCCCTCGCCGATGCGCTCGCGCAGCGCCTCGCGCAGCTCGAACACGCGCAGCAGGCGGTCGATCGTCGTGGACTCCCCGCCCGGCAGCACGAGGCCGTCCACCGCCTCCAGCTCGCAGCGGCGGCGCACGGTCACGGCGCGCGCTCCCCCGGCCTCCAGGGCGGCCAGGTGCTCGCGGACGTCGCCCTGCAGGGCCAGCACGCCGATCGTCGGGTCCTCGCGGCTCACCGGGCGAGCCTAGGGCGGGCGCGCACCCGCCCCGCCGCGGGGTGGACGGGCCTCAGCCGACGTCCCGGGGCGGGCCGCTCCAGCCCGTCGGCAGCCCGGTCGGCAGCTCGGCCAGCAGCTCGGTCAGCAGCTCGGCCAGCCGGGGCGGGTAGACGGTGTCGGTGGTCTCCCGCAGCTCCTGCGCGCTCCACCACCGCAGGTCGGTGAGGGTGGCCAGCTCCAGCTCGGTCCACCGCTCGCGCGAGAGCCGCGCCGACCCGGTGAGGCGGTGCACGAAGAACTCCTCGTGCTGGCGGCAGGGCTGCCCCAGGTAGGGGAAGTCGGCGGTGCGCACCCACACGGGACCGGTCAGCTCGCCCGGCACCACGAGCAGGCCGGTCTCCTCCAGCAGCTCGCGGGCGGCGGCCGCCCGGGCGTCCTCGCCCGCGCCGCGCCCGCCGCCGACGGTGAACCACCACGACTGGCCGGGGGCGGTGGGGTCGGTGCCGCGCACGAGCAGGACGCGGCCGGCGCCGTCGAGGACGACGACGCGGGCCGCGCTGCGGGTGCGGGTCCCGTCGGGGTCGGTGCCCCACTCGGGACCCAGCGGGTCCTGCGCGCTCAGCGGGTCACCAGCCGCGGGTGGCCAGGCGGTGCGGTGCAGGGATGGCCTCCACGTTCAGGCCCACCATGGCCTCGCCCAGCCCGCGGGAGACCTTGGCGATCACGTCGGGGTCGTCGTGGAAGGTGGTCGCCTTGACGATGGCCTCGGCGCGCCGGGCGGGGTCGCCGGACTTGAAGATGCCCGAGCCGACGAAGACGCCGTCGGCGCCCAGCTGCATCATCATCGCCGCGTCCGCGGGGGTGGCGATGCCGCCGGCGGTGAAGAGGACCACGGGCAGCTTCCCCTGCTCGGCGACCTCGCGGACCAGCTCGTAGGGGGCGGCCATCTCCTTGGCGGCCACGTACAGCTCGTCGGAGCTCATCGAGCGCAGCCGGTTGACCTCGGCGCGGATGGTGCGCATGTGGGTCACGGCGTTGGAGACGTCACCGGTGCCGGCCTCGCCCTTGGAGCGGATCATGGCCGCCCCCTCGGTGATGCGCCGCAGGGCCTCGCCGAGGTTCGTCGCCCCGCACACGAACGGCACGGTGAAGGCGTGCTTGTCGATGTGGTGGGCGTAGTCGGCGGGGGTGAGGACCTCGGACTCGTCGATGTAGTCCACGCCCAGCGACTGCAGCACGCGTGCCTCGACGAAGTGGCCGATGCGGGCCTTGGCCATGACGGGGATGGAGACCGCGGAGACGATGGAGTCGATCACGTCGGGGTCGCTCATCCGCGAGACGCCGCCCTCGGCGCGGATGTCGGCGGGCACGCGCTCCAGGGCCATGACGGCCACGGCGCCGGCGTCGGCGGCGATCCGGGCCTGCTCGGCGGTGACCACGTCCATGATCACACCGCCCTTGAGCATCTCGGCCATGCCGCGCTTGACGCGGGCGGTGCCGACCACGGGCCCGGCGGGGGTTCCGGTGGCCTGCTCGGTGCTGTCGGTGCTCACGTGACGTCCGCCTCGCGCTTCGTCTAGGGGTTCTCGGCACGCGCAGTGTACGAGCGCCGCGACCCCTCAGCCGTCGCCGCCGTCGTCGAAGTCCGCCGTCTCCGGCAGCCGGGCGTGACCGGCCAGCCGGGCCCAGCGCACCAGCCGCTTGGCCCGCAGCCGCCGGGTCTGCACGACGGCGTCGTTGTGGAAGCGCCGGGCCAGCCGCACCCGGTGCGCGGCGTCGGCCACCCGCGCCAGCCCCGGCCCGTCGCGCTCGGGCAGGGCCGCCGCGAGCGCCCGGGACAGGTCGCTCTCCACCCGCCAGCGCTCCGCGTCGTCGGTGTCGGTGGCGTCCCGCAGCGCGGGCGGGGTGCGCGGGGCGTCGAGGCTGGCGGTGGCGGCGTCGGCGAGCACCAGCGAGGAGGCCGGGTCCAGCTCCCCCGACGTGGCGTACTCCAACGCCGCCGACGCCCGGCGGGTGAGCTCGGCGTCGAGGGCGGCCCGGCTGGTCTCCACCCGCCGGTGCAGCCGGTCGAGGCGCTGGGCCGTCGCGGACAGGTACCAGGCCAGCGCGGACAGCACGAGCAGACCGGTCAGCGCCCACGCGACGCTCGTCACGGCGCGCTCCTGCGCCGGGCCGCCGGCGGGCGGGCCGCCTCCCCGGAGCGCACCGTCTCGTAGACGGCGAGCACCTCGGTCGCCACGACCGACCAGTCGTAGCGGCGGGCGGCGCGCTGCCCGGCCGCCGACAGCCGGGCCCGCTCGGCGGGGTCGGCGAGCAGCGCGAGCACGGCGTCCGCGGCGGCCCGGGCGTCCCCGGTGGGGAACAGCCGGCCGACCCGGCCCTCGTCGAGGACGCGGCGGAAGGCGCCGAGGTCGCTGGCCACGACGGCCGCCCCGGCGGCCAGCGCCTCCACCAGGACGATGCCGAAGCTCTCACCACCGGTGTGCGGGGCGAGGTAGACGTCGGCGCAGGCCAGCAGCGACTCCTTCGCCCGGTCGTCGACCGCGCCGAGGAACTCCACCGCCGACGGGTCGTCGAGCAGCGCCCGGGCCGCGTCCACGTCACCGCGGCCGGCGACGAGGAAGCGGGCGCCGGGGACGACGGCGCGCACCAGCGGGACGACCTCGCACAGCAGCGGCAGCCCCTTGCGGGGCTCGTCGAGGCGGCCGACGAAGGCGATGACGGGCCGCTGCGGCGTCCCGGTCCACCCCGGGCGCCGCGGCGCCCGCGCGAAGGCGTCGGTGAACACGCCGTTGGGCACGACGACCGCGTCCCCGCCGACGTGCTCGACGACGGTGCGCCGGGCGTCCTCGCTCACCGCGATCCGGGCGGCGATCTTCTCCAGGCTCGGGCGCAGCAGCGGGTAGGCGGCCTGCATGGCCCGCGAGCGCAGGTTGGCGGTGTGGAAGGTGGCCACGACGGGACCCTGCGCGGCCCACAGGGCCAGCAGCGAGGTGCTCGGCGCCAGCGGTTCGTGCACGTGCAGGACGTCGAAGCGGCCCTCGGCCAGCCAGCGCCGCACGCGGGCCGCGGTCACCGGGCCGAAGGACAGCCGTGCCACGGAGCCGTTGTAGGGCACCGCCACGACGCTGCCGCCGGGGTCGGCGAACGCCGGCAGGGTGCTCTCGTCGTCGGCGGGGGCCAGCACGCGGACGTGGTGGCCGAGGCCGAGCAGGTGCTCGGCGAGGTCGCGGACGTGGAACTGCACCCCCCCGGGCACGTCGAAGGAGTACGGGCAGACGATGCCGATCCTCACGCCCGTCCCCCCGCGGCGGCGCCGCCGGTCCCGGCCGCGAGGTCGGCCGTGAACAGCGGCTGCAGGACGTGCCACTCCTCGGGGTGGGCGCGCACCGCGGCGGCCAGCGCGTCGGCGCACTCCTGGGTCATGGCCGCGACCGCCGCCCGCCGCCGCTCGCGGGGGCCGTGGCCGGGCACGGCGGGCGGCACCCGCACCTGCGGACCGACCCGCACGACGAGCACGCGCACCCCGTCGCGCTCTTCGTGGTGCAGGGCGAAGGGGAACAGCGGCGCACCGGCGGCCAGCGCGAGGGCGGCGGGACCGGCGGCCATCCGCACCCGCTCGCCGAGGAAGTCGACCTCGACACCGGCGGCGGACAGGTCCCGGTCGGCGAGCAGCGGCACGAAGGCGCCCGCGCGCACCCGCTGCAGCAGCGTGCGGGAGGTGGCCGGCTCGCCCAGCGGCAGCACCTCCACCCCCAGCGAGCGCCGGAAGCGCACGAACTGCTCGAAGACGCTCTCGGGGCGCAGCCGCTCGGCGACGGTCACCACCGGCGCCAGCGCCACGGTCGACCACGCCGCCGCGTGGTCCCAGTCGCCGAGGTGGCCGAGGAACCCGACGGCGCCGCGGCCGGTGGCCAGCGCCGCGCGCAGCTCCTCACCGCCCTCGAAGCGCACGGTGGCGACGAGGCGCTCGCGGGAGAGGGCGGGCAGGCGGAAGGCGTCCAGCCAGTAGCGGGCGTAGCTGCGCAGCCCCGCGCGCACCAGCGCGTCCAGCTCCGCGGGGCCCGCCCCGGGCCGCGCCCGGCGCAGGTTGGCGCGCAGCTGCCGCACCCGGGGGCCGCCGCCGGCGGCGACGCGGTCGGCCAGGCGCTCGACCAGGGCGACGGCCGGGCCCTCGGGCACGAGCGCGGCCAGGCGCCAGCCGAGCCGGAAACCGGTGCCGACGAGGGCGTCGCGGACCCGGCTCACGCGTCCGCGGCGGCGGCGGCCGCGACGGCCTGCCGGCGCACCGTGGCCATGCGCTGCACGACGGTCACGAGGCTGGCCACGGCGAGCAGCCCGAGGACGACCTGGAGGAAGACCAGCGGCACCCCCAGGCCGGTGAGGGCGGCCCCCACCAGCACGGCCACCAGCCGGTCGGAGCGCTCGGCGATGCCGACGTTCGCGGTGAACCCGAGCCCCTCGGCGCGGGCCTTGGCGTAGGAGACGATGCTGCCCAGGACCAGGCACAGCAGCGCCAGGCCCGCGGCGAGGGGGTCGTCCCCGCCGTGCGGGCCGCCGCGCGCGAACCAGACGGCGAGACCGCCGAAGACGGCGCCGTCGCCGAAGCGGTCCAGCGTGGAGTCCAGGTAGGCGCCCCACTTGCCCGAGCGGCCCGTCGCGCGGGCCATGATCCCGTCGAGGGTGTCGGAGAAGACGAAGAAGGTCACCGCGATCGAGCCCCAGAACAGGTGGCCCGTGGGGTAGAGCACCAGGGCGCTGGCGACCACGCCGAGGGTGCCGAGGAACGTGACGGCGTCGGGGGTCAGCCCCATCCGCAGCAGCAGGTGCGCCACCGGGGCGAGGACCTTGGTGATCACCGCGCGCGCGTACCTGTTGAGCATCGTCTCGTCGTTCGTCGGGGACCGGGAGGCCTCAGGGTAGCCGTCGGGACCGCCGGCGCCGCGCAGGCTCGCACGGCGCGGGCCCGCACCGCGGCGGGCCCGCTCCCCTAGGGTCGCGCTGTGCTGCGCCTGTCCGGTCCCGCCCGCTGGTGGCGCACCGCGCTCGCCCTGACCGCCCTGGCGCTGCTGGTGGACGGCACGCTGCGCGGCGACGACGACCGGTGGCCGTTCGCACCGATGTCGCAGTACGCCTTCGCCGTCGACCTGGACGGCGAGATCCGCTCCACGCACGTGCGGGCGGTGACGGTCGACGGCGACGAGCAGGTGGTGCGGCTGTCCCCGGGCGGGGTGGGGCTGCGCCGCGCGGAGGTGGAGGGGCAGCTGGGCCGCTTCGTGGCCGACCCCTCGCTGCTGGAGGCGATCGCCGCGGCCCACGCGCGCCGCCACCCGGACGCCGCCCGCTACGCGCGCCTGGACCTCGTGCAGGACGTCAGCAGGCTGCGCGCCGGGACGGTCGCGGGCACCCGCACCGAGCAGCTGGCCACCTGGACGGTGCCCGACCCGGCGCACCCGATGGGCTGCTGCCGGTGAGCGCGCCGCTCGGGCCGGCGGGCTCCGCGACCGGGCGCGGCGCGCCCGCCCGCGCCGCCGCGGCGTGGCGCGCGTGGTGGTTCCCGGCGCTCCCGATGCGGCGGGTGGCGCTGCTGCGCACGCTGCTGCACCTGTTCGTGGTCCTCGACGCCTGGCGCATCACCACGTGGCCGCTGGCGCACGGGGACGTGCCGGCCGAGCTGTACCGGCCGGTGCTGCTGTTCCGGCTGCTGCACGTGCCCGCCCCGGCGCCGCCGGTGACGCACCTGGCGCTGGGGGTGCTGACCGCGAGCGCGCTCGTCGTGGCGGCCGGTCGCCTGCCCCGGCTGGCCGGTGCGGTGTGCGCCGCCGCGTACCTGTACTGGCTGGGCAACGCGTTCGGCTACTCCAAGATCGACCACGACCACCTGGCGCTGCTGGTGGCGCTGTGCGTGCTGCCGACGGTGGGGGCGGTCCGCGAGCGCGGCGACCGCGCGGCGGGCGCGCTCAGCGAGGCGGCCGGGTGGGCGCTGCGCTGCGTGCAGGTGGCAGCGGTCTGCACGTACTTCCTGGCCGCGATCGCCAAGGTGCGCTTCGGCGGGTGGGACTGGGCCGCCGGCGCGGTCTTCACGTGGGCGTTCTCGCGCCGCGGCGGCGGGCTGGGCGAACTGCTGCTGTCGGTGCCGCACCTGGTCGTCGCGATGCAGTGGGTGGTGCTGCTGGCCGAGTTCGCGAGCCCGGTGGTGCTGTGGCTGCGCGGGCGGGCGCTGGCGGCGTGGCTGGTGTTCTGGGGCCTGTTCCACCTCGGCACGTACCTGACGATCGGCATCCACTTCCTGCCGACCGTGGTGTGCCTGCTGGCGTTCGTCCCGCTGGAGCGGGTGCTGCCTCAGCTGCGCGGCAGGACGCAGGCGGCGGTGCCGCCGGGCAGCCGGTGGCGGTTGCGGGCGACCCAGCGGTAGCCCGCCCCGGCCAGCGCGCGCACCCCCGGCAGCTGCAGCACCGCCCCGGCCAGCGGCAGCGGGAAGGCGCTGCGCCGCAGCAGCCGGGCGACGGCGTCCTGGGCGGACCAGGCGCGTCCGCGCTCGTCGACGAGCTGCAGCGCCTCGTCGCAGGCCTGCGGGGTCAGGCCCAGCGGTGCCAGGTCCAGCGCCTGCCACGGCTGCACGTCGACGTCGGCCCGCAGCCGCGGGACGAGGCCGGCCAGCCGGGTGCACACCCCGCAGTCGCCGTCGAAGACGAGGACCGGCCTCACGAGGGGCCCGCGGGTGCGGTCGTCCAGGCCGCGGCGAGCCGGGCCCGGGTGTCCTCCAGCAGCTCGGGCATCGCCTTGGTGCGGCCGACGACGGGCAGGAAGTTCGCGTCGCCCTCCCAGCGGGGCACGACGTGCTGGTGCAGGTGCGCGGCGATGCCGGCGCCGGCGACCGCGCCCTGGTTCATGCCGATGTTGAAGCCCGCCGGCGCCGAGGCCGCGCGCAGCGTGAAGACGGCCGCGCGGGTGAAGGTGGTGAACTCCGTCAGCTCGTCGGGGGTGAGGTCGACGTAGGAGGACACGTGGCGGTACGGGCACACCATGAGGTGGCCGGGGTTGTAGGGGAAGAGGTTGAGCACCGCGAACACGTGCTCGCCGCGGTGCACGAGCAGCCCCTCGGCGTCCGCCCCGCGCGGAGCGCGGCAGAACGGGCACGCGTCGGGGTCGTGCGGGTCGGCGGGCTTCTTCTCGCCCTTGATGTAGGCCAGCCGGTGCGGCGTCCACAGCCGCCCGAACCCGTCGGGCTGGCCCGCGAAGCCCTCCGCGGGCTCCGCGGTCGGCTCCGCGGGCGCTCCCGCGGACGGCTGCCCGGACGGCTGCCCGGCCGGGTGCGCGTCGGGGCCGGCCATCAGACCTGCACGCGGGCGGCGACGGCGGCGGCGATCTTGTCCACGGCCTCGGCCACCGGGACGCCGTTCTCCTGGCTGCCGTCGCGGTAGCGGAAGGAGACCGCACCCGCTTCGACGTCCTCGGCACCGGCGATGAGCAGGAAGGGGATCTTCTGCTTGGTCCAGGTGCGGATCTTCTTGGGCATGCGGTCGTCGGCGTCGTCGACCTCGACGCGGATGCCGCGCGCGCGCAGCTGCTCGGCGACCTGCTGCAGGTGCGGCACGTGCGCGTCGGCCACGGGGATGCCGACCACCTGCACGGGCGCCAGCCACACCGGGAAGGCGCCGGCGTAGTGCTCGACGAGGACGCCGAAGAACCGCTCCAGGGAGCCGAACTTGGCGGAGTGGATCATCACCGGCTGCTGCTTGGAGCCGTCGGCGGCGGTGTACTCCAGCCCGAAGCGGGCGGGCTGGTTGAAGTCGTACTGGATGGTCGACATCTGCCAGGTGCGGCCGATGGCGTCGCGGGCCTGCACGGAGATCTTCGGTCCGTAGAACGCCGCCCCGCCGGGGTCGGGGACGAGGTCGAGGCCGGTGGCGCGGGCGGCCTCCTCCAGGACGGCGGTGGCCTGCGCCCACTGCTCGTCGGTCCCGATGAACTTCTCGGAGTCCCCGCGGGTGGACAGCTCCAGGTAGTAGTCGTCGAGGCCGAAGTCGCGCAGCAGGCCCAGGACGAAGTCGAGCAGGTGGCGGATCTCCGCCGGCGCCTGCTCGGCGGTGACGTAGCTGTGCGAGTCGTCCTGGGTCAGCCCCCGCACGCGGGTCAGGCCGTGCACGACGCCGCTCTTCTCGTAGCGGTACACCGACCCGAACTCGAACAGCCGCAGCGGCAGCTCGCGGTAGGAGCGCCCGCGCGAGCGGAAGATCAGGTTGTGCATGGGGCAGTTCATGGCCTTGAGGTAGTACTTGCTGTTCTCCAGCTCCATCGCCGGGAACATCGTGTCCTCGTAGTACGGCAGGTGGCCGGAGGTCTCGAACAGCCCGCCCTTGGAGATGTGCGGGGTGCCGACGTAGGAGAAGCCCTCCTCGATGTGCCGGCGGCGGACGTAGTCCTCCATCTCCCGCTTGACCACCCCGCCCTTGGGGTGGAAGACGACGAGGCCGGAGCCGATCTCGTCGGGGAAGGAGAAGAGGTCCAGCTCGGCGCCCAGCCGGCGGTGGTCGCGCCGCTCGGCCTCGGCGATGCGCTCCTGGTAGGCCTTCAGCTCGTCCTTGGAGGGCCAGGCGGTGCCGTAGACGCGCTGCAGCTGCGGGTTCTTCTCGCTGCCGCGCCAGTAGGCCGCCGCCGAGCGCAGCAGGCTGAAGCCGTTGCCCACCAGCCGCGTGGTGGGCAGGTGCGGACCGCGGCACAGGTCCTTCCAGGCGACGCTGCCGTCGCGGCGGACGTTGTCGTAGATCGTCAGCTCGCCGGCGCCGACCTCGACGTCGGCCCCTTCGGCGGCGTCACCGGCGCTGGACTTCAGGCCGATGAGCTCCAGCTTGTAGGGCTCGTCGGCCAGCTCGGCGCGGGCCTCGTCGTCGCTGACGACCCGGCGCACGAAGCGCTGGCCCTCCTTGACGATCCTCTGCACCGTCTTCTCGAGGGTCTTGAGGTCCTCGGGGGTGAAGGGGCGCTCGACGTCGAAGTCGTAGTAGAAGCCGTCGCGGATCGGCGGCCCGATGCCCAGCTTGGCCTCGGGGAAGTGCTGCTGCACGGCCTGGGCGACCACGTGGGCGGCGGAGTGGCGCAGCACCGCCAGGCCCTCCTCGGAGGAGACGAGCACGCCCTCCACCTCGTCGCCGTCGACCAGCGGGTGCGACAGGTCGCGCAGCACGCCGTTGACGCGGGCGACGACGACGTCGCGGTCGTCGGCGAACAGCTCCCCCGCCGTCGTGCCGGCCGCCACCTGCTGCGCGTCGCCGGAGCGGGTGATGGTGAGCTGGGCGGACACAGCGTGCCTCCGGAGTGCTGCGGGAAAGGACCCGCCGACTCTATCCGGGTGAGCGGCGCGCCGACGCGACGCCCGCCCGGGCTCAGCGGTGCCGGGCGGGCAGCCGCAGGCGCACCGGGTCGCCGACGCGCAGCTGCCCGCCCGCGGCGACGGCGGCGAACAGCCCCGCGCAGTGCCTCGGGCGCTCGCCCAGCCGCAGCTCGACCGGGCCGCAGCGCAGCAGCGCGCCCACGAGCTCGCCGGGGTCCGGCTCGGGACCGTCGAGCTCGAGCAGCAGGTTCGCGCGCGAGGAGTCGCCCGCGGCCGGGTCGGCTCGCTGGGCGGTGGTGACGACGTGGACGGGGGCGACCTGGCGCGCTCCGCCGTCGGCGGCGCGCAGGTGGACGCCGGCGACCCCGAGGAAGGCGTCGAGGTCGGTGGAGCCGTCGGGCGTGCGCACGACCGGGGTACCGACGCCGTCACCGACGCCGTCACCGGTGACGTCCAGGCGCAGCTCGCGCAGGCGGGGGTGGTGCTTGGCGACGAGGACGGTGCCGTCGGCGGCGGCGAGCACGTGGCTGCGGTCGCCCCGCAGACCGTCCCGGGTGACCTCGGCGCGCTGCGGGCAGCGTCCGGCGACGGACTTCACGGGGAAGGTGGAGATGAGGCGGAGGACGCCGACGAGGTCGCTCACGTGCTCTCCAGGGTCGTGCTGGTGGGCGATACTGGGTTCGAACCAGTGACCCCCTCGGTGTGAACGAGGTGCTCTACCACTGAGCTAATCGCCCGGTGCGTGGCGCTGACCGCGACCGGCAGAGCAACCATACCGTCTCCGCGACCGTGCTCGTGACCGCCCCGCGCTCACAGCCCCGGCACCCGCGTCAGCTGCGCGGTCACCACCTCCGGGGTCCAGGCGGGCACGCCCTGCCAGGCCAGGTAGCCCCAGACCGCACCGGTGACGACCAGGGCGGTGCCCCCGGCCAGGGCCCCGCGCACCGCGAGCGAGCGCGCGGCGAGCCACTGCCCCCACCGGTGCACGTGGCGGCGAGCGAAGGCGTTCAGCCGCCGCGCCGAGGAGAACTCCGAGCCCAGCACGGCCAGCCCGAGGAAGACGACGAGCCAGCCCGGGCCCGGCAGCGGCACGAGCACCAGGCCCAGCAGCACCACGGCCGTGCCCGCCGCGCCCACCACGGCCCGGTAGACGCGGTTCTTGTGGGTGTCCGCCCGGATGCGCTCGCGGCGCTCGTGGAGGGCGACCCGCAGCCGGTGCGCCCGGCGCCGGCGCAGGTGCACCAGGTGCGCCGAGCGCTCGACGGGCCGGTCGGCGGCGGGCGCGAAGGCCAGCGCGCCCGCCACCGCGTCCGCCGCCGCGGCACCGTCCGCCGCCCCGCCCGCGACCTCCTCGGCCGCGCCGGGGACCGCCTCGCCCCCGGCCCGCCGGGGAGCCGGTGGCGGGTCCGGCAGCTCCCGCTCCTGCTGGTCGTCTCGCACCGCTCGCACCTGCACCCTCCGTCCGCTGCCCTGCACCGTCAACGCGCGGGGGGCCCGCCGTGCTCCCGCCCGCTGTGGAGGTTCTGGGAGGGCCGGGGAGCACCCCGCCGCCGGCCCTCCCGGAGCCCGGTGACGGGCGGGGGAACCGACGACGACGCGCCCGCGTCCCAGTTGCGTCGTTCGGGTGTTTCAGAAGCCCGCGCGGTGGGAAACTCCTGGACACGGTCGCTGGAGCCCGTCAGCGGCCATGAGCACACGGAGGTCGACGTGCCTGCACTGCCGCACCGCAAGACCGAGGTCGACGTCGACGTGTCGTTGCGCCTGAGGACCGCCAGCGGTCCGGGCCTCCCCGTCCCCGCCAGCCTCCACTACGGAGCTGACGACCCCTACGCCATCCACGCGGTCTTCCGCGGGGGCGACACGGACGTGGAGTGGGTCTTCGCCCGCGACCTGCTGAGGGAGGGGCTGACCGCACCCGCCGGCACCGGTGACGTGCAGGTGCGGCCCTGCTCCGACTCCCTCGACGGCCGCCCCCGCGTCCTGCTGCGCCTGTCGTCGCCCGACGGCAACGCGGAGCTGGAGGCCGACGAGGCCGACGTGCGGCGCTTCCTGCGCCGCGCCGACGCGCTCGTGCCGCCGGGGCGCGAGGCCCGCCACCTGGACCTGGACGAGCTCATCGCCCGGCTGGTGTCCTGACGCACGGCAGCTCGACGTGGCGCGGCCCGCCGCCGGCACCGACGCCGGCGGCGGTGGA
>NZ_JBJLSF010000103.1:0-17006 GCF_050871885.1 Kineococcus aridisoli
CCCGCCGACACCGTCGGCGGGGGCCTGCGGTCTCGTGCGTTCCGGGAGGTCGCAGAGGATCACGGGACGCTCACAACTGACGACACTCCTTCACCCTTGTAGACGAGTTCGGGACCTTTCCGTCATATTGTCTGTGCACCGAGTGATCGGAGCGAAGGCGAACGGGTGACACCGCGGGAGCACCGCACGGCCGCCCGGCGGCCCGCGGCGAGCTCGCGGGGTGGGCGGGCGACGGGGGGAGTCGCGCGGCCACCGGCACCGCTGCCGACGACCGCCGGACGCGCGATCGGCGGTCAGCGGCGACGGCGCCGCCGCGAGCACTCGACCCCCGACCGATCGAGCACACGCACCAGGGGGGCCCGTGACCGTTCCCGGCAACACCTCGGCACCGGCGGTCACCGCCCTGCGGGCACCCGGGGCGCCCGCACCGCTCGCGGCACCCGCAGGACGGCGGGCCGCGGACCGGCCGGCCCGGCGGACGCCGCCCGTGCCGGGGCGCCCCGCCTCGACCGCCACCGTGACCGCGCCGGGAGGCAGGCCGCTGCGCGTCCTGCACGTGGCCGAGGCCCTGGGCGGCGGGGTGGCCACCGTCGTCGAGGACTACGTGCGCAGCACCCCGGAGCTGGAGCACGTGCTGCTCGCCTGGCGCCGGCCCGGGGCGCAGACCCACGACGCGCTCGACCAGCTGGTCTCCCGCACGCTGCCGCTGCCCGCGGGGCACCTGGCGCAGCTGCAGGAGACGCGCCGGCAGGTCCGGGCCCTGGCGCCCGACATCATCCACGCGCACTCGTCGATCGCAGGCGCCCTCGTGCGGGTGGGCGTGTGGCACCGGCGCCGCTCGACCGTCTACACCCCGCACTGCTTCGCCTTCGAGCGCAGCGACGTCGGCGGCGGCGAACGCGCCCTGTACTGGGCGGTGGAGGCGCTGCTGGGGCTGTCCGGGCGCTGGGTCGCGGCCGTCGGGCCGCACGAGGCCCGGCTGGCGCAGCGGCTGCCCGGCCGTGCCGACGTCCACGTCATCCCGCAGGTCGCACCGCACCTGCCGGTCCGGGCGCCCGGGCCGGCGGGCGGGCTGCGCGTGGTCACCGTCGGGCGCATGTCGGCGCAGAAGGACCCCGGCTTCTTCGCCGACGTGGTGCGGCGCGCGCGGCGCGCGGTCCCCGACAGCTCCTGGACCTGGGTCGGCGGCGGGGACCCGGAGCAGGAGCGGCAGCTGCGCGAGGCCGGCGTCCACGTCACCGGCTGGGTGCCGCGCGCGCGGGCCCTGCAGCTGCTCGCCGAGGCCGACGCCTACCTGCACACGGCCGCCTGGGAGGGTTCACCCATGTCGGTGTTCGAAGCGGCCTCGCTGGGCCTGCCGATCGTGGGACGGCGCATCGGCCCGCTGGAGCACCTCGGGCTGTCCGCGCTGGCGGCCGACCCGGAGGGCACCGCCGCGCTGCTGGCACGCCTCGCCCACGAGCCGGGGGTGCGCGAGCGGCTGACCGCCGAGAGCCGTCAGCTCGCCGCGCACCACCACTCCGGTGCGCAGCGGACGGCGCTGCTCGCGCTGTACCAGCGCGTCTCCCCCGGCGAGGTGCTGCTGCCGGGCTGACCCCGGCCGCGCCCCGCGCTCCACCGCCCCGCGGGCCGGACACCGCCCGCCGACCAGGAGAACCACCACGTGCGCATCGCCCTCGTCCTGACCCAGGACCGTGCCGGGCCCGCCGACCTCACCGTCGCGCTGGCGCTGGCCCTGAACGACCTCGGCGTCACCGTGCGCGTCTTCGGGCCCCGCCCGGTGACCAGCGCCGGCGACGTCGACCACCTGCTGACGGAGGTCGAGGTCGGCAGCAAGGGCGACCGGGAGGGCGCACGCGCCCTGCGGGCCGCCCTGGACCGGTTCGACCCCGACCTCGTGCACGCCCAGGACCGGCGCTCCGCCCTGGCGGTGACCCTGCTGGCCGGGCGGCCCGGCACCCCGGTGGTCGCCACCTACCACGGGCTGCCGGATGCGGCCACGGACGCCTACGCCCGCCCCGGGATCGGGACGCTGCTGCGGGTGCCCCCGCGCGAGGCCGCGGTGCTGGCCGCGGACGCCGCGGTGGCCCGCCGCTGCGCGGTCACCGTCACCCCCGCCGACGCCATGCGGCGCTTCCTGCGCACCCGCCTCGGCGTGCCCGCCGCCCGCGTGCGCACCATCCTCAACGGCGTGCCCATGCACCCCGTGCGCACGCCGCCGGAACGTCCCCGGGTGCTGGTGACCACCGGCTCCTTCTCCCCGCGCAAGGCGGCGGGCGCCCTCGTGGAGGCCTTCACCCGCCTGGCCCGCGACCACGAGGACCTGTCCCTGCTGCTCGTGGGCGGCTCCGAGGGCGACCAGCGGCCGCAGCTGCGCGAGCGCGTCGAGCGGGCCGGGCTGAGCGGGCGCGTCACCTTCACCGGCTACCGGACCGACGTGCCCGCGTTCCTGGCCCGCGCGGACGTCTTCGCGCTGCCCTCGCTGTCGGAGACCCTGCCGCTGGCGCTGCTGGAGGCCATGGGTGCCGGGCTGGCCTGCGTGGCCAGCGACGCCGGCAGCACGGCCGAGGCGATGCCGCCCGGCACCGGGTTGCTCGTGCGCCCCGGCGACGTCGACGGCCTGACCGACGCCCTGCGCCGGCTGGTGGAGGTGCCGGGGCTGGCCAGGGCCCTGGGCGCCAGCGCGGCGGCCCGCGCCCGCGAGGCCTTCTCGATCGAGCGCTGCGCCCGCGAGCACGCGGACCTGTACGCGCAGGTGCTGTCCACCACCCGGCGGAGCACCCCGCGCACCGGCGCGGCGGCAGCCCGGTGAGCCCGCTGTTCCGCACCAGCGCCGTGGGCGTCCCCTCCCCCGCCTCGGCGCACTGGCTGGTGGACTGGATGGACGGCGAGGACGCCGACTTCCGCTGGGCCTGGCAGGCCGCGGGCATCTCCACCACGGTCACCCGGACCACCCCGATGGGCCCGAGCGTGGGCACCCGCGGGCACCGGCTGCGCAGCTGGCCGACGTACGCCGCCCTGGCCGCGTGGGCGCAGGCGACCGCCCCGGCGGACCGGCTGGTCGCCTGGCAGCCCATCGTCGGCGCGCTGACCGGGCTGCTGAGCCGGGCCCGCCGCCGCCCGCCCGGCTTGACCGTCATCAGCCCGATCCTGACCACCGGCGGCAGCAGCTGGCAGCAGCGCCTGCAGCTGCGCGGGCTGCAGCGCGCCGAGCACGTGGTCGTCAGCAGCCGCGCGGGCGTGGACGCGGTGGTCGGCCTGGGCCTGCGGCGCGAACGCGTCTCCTTCGTGCCCTTCGGGGTGCGCCCGCGCCGGGAGGTGCCCCGCCCACCGGGCGAGTACCTGCTGGCCGCCGGGCGCGACGCCCGGGACTGGGTCACGCTCGCCGCAGCGGCCCGGGGGCTGGACATGGACGTGGTCGTGACCGGGCCCCGGTCGCTGCCCGACCCCGGCCCGCTGCGCCTGGCCCCCCAGGTGCAGGGCGAGGCGTTCTTCGAGCTGCTCGAGGGCGCGGCGGGGCTCGTGCTGCCGCTGGCGCGCACGGACCGCTCCATCGGGCACAACGCCATGCTCGCCGCGCTCGCCGTGGGCCGTCCCGTCGTGGCCACCCGGGCCCTGGGGATCGAGGACTACCTCGACGAGTCCACCGCGGTGCTCGTGCCGGCGCGCGACCCCGACGCCCTGCGGGAGGGGATGCGGCAGCTGACCGACCCGGCGACGGCGGCGCAGATGGGCCGGGCGGCCCTGCGGGCGGCGCACGGCCGCTTCTCCCTGCAGCGCTTCGTCGCCGAGGTGGACGCCGTCAGCGCGGACCGGCGGTGACCCGACGGTGATCAAGCGCTGACCCGCTGTCATCGGCGGTGCGTGCCGCGCCGCGGTGGACACTCAACCCTCACGTAGGGTTAGCTTTCGGCGTGACCGCGGACCCGCCCCGTCGAGCTCCACGCCACCTCCCTGCCCCCGCGGCGGCCTCCGCGACACCCGGCGCGCCTCCGCGCAGCCGCCCGCCCCTCGAGGGACCCGTCCTGGTCCACCGCGCGCCGGGCGCCCCCGCGCACGACCGCATCGCCTTCCTGGAGGCCGTCCGCGGCATCGCGGCCGCGCTGGTCATCGCCGAGCACGTCCTCATCGGCCGCTCCGACGCCTACCTGGCCTGGACGCTGCAGAACTTCAGCATCGGCCGGGCGGGCGTCGTCGCCTTCTTCCTCGTCAGCGGCTACGTCATCCCGCTGAGCCTGGCGCGCCAGAGCGTGCGCACCTTCGCCGTCCGCCGCTTCTTCCGCCTCTACCCCACCTACTGGCTCGCCCTGGCGGCGCTGGTGGTCCTCGGCGTCGACGTCGCGCGCGGGCTCGCGGCGCACGAGGTGCTGGCCAACGCCCTCATGGTGCAGACGCTCGTCGCGGCCCCGCTGCTGCTGGGCCCGGCGTGGACCCTGAGCCTGGAGCTCGTCTACTACGCGCAGTCCGCCACGGCCAAGCGGCTGGGCCGGCTGGATCGCTCGACGCAGCTGGGGTGGGTGTGGCTGGGCGGCTACCTCGCGGCGGCCGTCGTCGAGCGCGTGCGCGGCGTGGACCTGCCGGGCACGTTCGCGCTCATGCTGTTCTGCGCCGCGCTGGGGCACGCGCTGCACCTGCGCGTCAGCGCCGGGGACGGCTCCTGGAAGCCGCTGCTCGCCGCCTCCCTGGTCGTGGTCCCCGCGGGGGCGCTCGTCGGGACGGGGCTGGACGGCGGCGAGCCGTGGTCCCCGCTGGCGCTGAGCGCCTCCTACGCGGGTGGGCTGCTCCTGTTCGCCGGCTGCGCCGTCCTCGGCCGCCGCTCGGTCCCCGGCGCGCTCCTGCGGCTCGGCGCGATCAGCTACGCGCTCTACGTGCTGCACCCCGCGGTGGGCGCCCTGCTGCACGACCGGCTGGGCCTGGAGGGTCCCCTCGCGCTCGTCCTGGAGATCGGCGGCATCCTCGTGCTGGCCCGGCTCGTGCACCGGTTCGTGGAGCAGCCCTCCATCCGCCTGGGCCGCCGGCTGACGTCCCCCGTCCCGCGCCGGGCCCCGGACCCCGCGGAGCAGGGCCTGCCCTGAGGCGGTGGACCCCTCAGCGCCGGCGGGGCTCCCGCAGCACCCGGGCGTACAGGTCCCGGTAGGCGTCCAGCATCCGCTGCGGCGCCCACCCGTCGCGGGCGCGCAGCGCCGCGCTCGACAGCGCCTGCGCCGTGCCCGGCTCGTCGAGGACGCGCCGCAGCGCACCGGCCACCGCGGCCGGTTCGCCCGGCGGCACGAGCAGGGCCGTGTCCTCCAGCACGACGTCCACGACGCCGTCCACCGAGGTCGCCACGGCGGGCACCCCCAGCGACAGGGCCTCCAGCAGCGACAGCGGCAGCCCCTCCCACGAGGAGGTGGACACCAGGCAGCTGGCCGTCGCCAGCAGGGCCGCGACGTCGTCGACCGCGCCGATGAAGCGCACCCGGCCGCCGGCCGCGTCCGCCTGCCGCCGCAGCGGCTCCAGCAGCGGCCCCTGGCCTGCGACGACGACGTCGACGTCCTCGTCGAGGGAGCGGGCCGCCTCCACCAGGGTGCCCCACGCCTTCTGCTCCACCAGGCGCCCCAGCCCGACGACCACCCGGCCGCGCAGGCAGTGGACCTCGCGGACGGCCGCGACCCGCTGGGCGGACGCCTCCTGCAGCGCGGCCCCGTTGACCACGACCGTGCGCCGCGCCGGCGGCAGGCCGGCCGCGCCCAGCGCCCGGTCGACGGCCGGTGCGCAGGAGACCACGAGCGCGCGGGTCAGCCGCAGCAGCCGCGCGGCGGAGGGGTAGTCCTCGTGCGCCAGGCCGTGCACGGTGGTCACCAGCGGCGCCGGCGAGCGGGCCGCGGCCAGCGCCAGCTGCGCGGCCACGGTGACCCCGACGTTGTGGCTGTGCACCACGTCGGGGCGCAGCTCGCGCACGAGGGCGTGCAGCGCGGCCGCCGTCCGCAGCAGCCCCGTGCGCGAGCGGGCGATCAGCGGCACGGCGTGGTGCGGCACGCAGCCCAGGCGCGGCACCCAGGCGCCGCCGGCGGAGGCGACGGCGACCTCGTGACCGTGCTCGCGGGCGTCGGCGGCCAGCTGCACGACCATGCGCTCGGCGCCGCCGGGCTCGAGGGAGGCGATGACCTGCAGGACCCTCACCGCGGGCCCCCGCCGACCGCGACCACCGGGGCGGCTCGCCGCGGCACCGCCCGCGCCGGCGCGGCGCCGCCGGGCGGGTGCTCCCGGACGGCCAGCGTGGCGCCGAGGGCGGGCAGGACCCAGAACGGTGCGTAGTACTGCTCGCTGAGGAAGACCGCGCCCACCCCGGCCACGACGAAGCCGGCCGCCAGGCCCGACAGCAGCGCCTGCGTGCGGGGGTCGCCGGAGCGCCGCGTGAGGGCCAGCCAGCCGAGCAGCAGGTACAGCAGGAACATCGCCAGCCCCGGCGCGCCGAGCTCGGCGAGCACGTGCAGGTAGGCGTTGTGCGGCGGCGGCGGCGGGCCGCTGAGGTCGTAGGGCAGGGCGAACTCCCAGTAGCGGCTCTCGAAGTTGCCGGGGCCGACGCCGAGGACCGGCGAGGAGGCGAACTGCTCCACGGCCAGCGCCCACGTCGTGTACCGGGTGTCGATGTTGGAGGAGGCGACGTGCTGCTTGCGGTCCAGGGCCTCGGTGACCGTCTCGGGGCTGGTCAGGAAGGCCGCGAGCCCCACGAGGACCATGAGCGCGAGGGCCAGCAGCGCCCAGCGCAGCGCCAGCCGCCGGGTGAGGACGGCGAAGGCGCCGGCGGCCGCGAGGGCCACCAGCCCGCCGCGCGAGAACGTCGCCAGGATGCACGCGAAGACCACCGCCAGGGCGAGCACCCGCAGCACCGCCCCCAGGCGCCCGCCGTTCCAGCGGATCCGGTAGACGATCACCGGCACCACCATCGCCAGCAGGAAGGCGAAGTCGTTGGGGTCCTCCACCGGCCCCTTGGCGCGCTCGGCCCCGGCCAGCAGGAACTCGTACAGGCCCAGCGCCGCGGACAGCGCCGCCGCGGCCGTCATGACGTCCACCATCAGGTCCACGGTGCGCCGGTCGCCCGCCACGGCCTGCAGGACGAGGAAGCACAGCACGAAGAGCATCAGGTAGCGCAGCGCGACCTGGCGGCCCACCTCCTGGTCGTGCGCGAAGGCCATGCTCAGCGGCAGCCACACCGCCAGCGCGGCGACCGCCACGGTCAGCGGCGGCAGCACGACCGGCCGCCGGCGCACGAGCACGTGGTAGCCGAAGCTGGCGCACGCCAGCGCGCCGACGAGCTTGGAGGGGCTCAGCAGGCTCGTCGAGGTCGCCAGGTAGCCGTCGAAGAAGAAGGAGGCGGCCAGCACCGCGACCGCGACCTGCAGGCGGACCACCAGCCACCAGGCCACCGGCAGCCCCACGAGCAGGACGACACCGGCGGCCGGGGCCAGCGCGCACGCGGCGGCGAGCGCGACGCCCAGCAGCCCCGCGGCCGCGACGAGGGAGACGAGCGGCAGCGCGGTGCGCCGGTGGCGGACCGGTCGACCCTCCGGGCGGCGGACCGCGTTCTCCACCGACGTGGACATGGAGCTCCTGGTGACGCGACGCGGGACGGGCGGCCGGGCCCAGCGAGTCTACAATCGGCGCGGCGAGGTCGGCGCCGTCCGCGCCGCACGACCCCCACCACCCCCGGACGGCACCGGCCCGGGGCGCACGAGGCCACCGACTCGCGAGGGACGATGACCGCCAGCTCCCCACCGGCACGCCGCGGGTTCCTCACCGGCGCCGCGCTGGGCGCGTGGCTCGCGCTGGGCGCGGCCTGCACGGGCGACCGGCGCGAGGCACCCCCCTCCCCCGCCCCGCCCCGCTTCGAGGGCCTCGTCCCGTCGTGGGCGGTGGACCTGAACTCCCACCCGGAGGACGACGGGGCGCTCGCCCCGGAGCTGCGCCGCCTGGTCGTGCTCAACGCCTGGGAGCTGCCCCGGCTGCGCGCCGTCAAGCGCGCCAGCCCGGCCACCTCCGTCCTCGTCTACAAGGACATGTCCTCGGTGCGCAGCTACCCGGGGGCGCTCGACGACGGCCGCGACGCGGCGCTGCTGCCCACGGGGGTCGGCTTCGCCGAGGCGGAGGCCATCGACCCCGGGTGGTTCCTGCTCGACGCCGCCGGCGCCCGGCTGGAGTGGGACGACCACCCGGGGCACTGGCACGTGGACGTCGGCGACGAGGACTACCAGAGCACCTGGCTGCGCAACGTCTCCCGCGAGGTCGCGGCCGGCGGCTGGGACGGGGTCATGATCGACAACGCCCTCAGCCGCGCCGACCTCTACACCCCCGGCAGGCCCCCCGCCCGCTACCCCGACGACCAGGCCCTGCGAGCGGCGACCCGCTCCTTCCTGGCGCGCGTGGGCCCGGCGCTGCGCGACGGCGAGGGGGTCGTCGTGCACGCCAACATCGGCGACAGCCGGCTGGCGCCGGGGCTGTGGCTGGACTGGGGCGGCCTGCTCAGCGGGCCGGTGGAGGAGAACTTCGTGACCTTCGCCGCCGGCGACGGCTACGGGCGGCTGCTGGACGACGTCGACTCCGGCTGGCGGCGCCAGGTGGACCAGCTGCACGAGGCCGAGGCCGCCGGGCTGGTGCCGCTGGTGAACGCGAAGGGAGACCCGGGGGACACCGCGCAGCTGCAGTTCGCGCTGGCGAGTTTCCTGCTGGCCACCGACGGGACGGGCCTCTTCTCCTACACTCCGGGGACGTGGTTGCCCGACCACGACCTCGGACGTCCGGAAGGCGCGTACTCACGGATGGCGAACGGCGTCTACAGCCGCGTCTTCGAGCACGGCCGCGTGCTGGTCAACCCCGGCGCCGCGGCAGCGGCGGTCGACCTGCAGCGGCCCCACGTGGACCTGTCGGGTGCCCGGGTCACCGCGGTGGACCTGCCGTCCGGCACCGGCGCCGTGCTGCGCCCGGCATGAGGCCCCCTCCCCGACCGAGAGGCACCAGCATGCGTCCCCCGCAGTCGCACCCGCCCGTGGCCCGCCCGCGGGCGCACCAGGGGGTGGCCCCGTGAACGTCGCGCTGCTCGCGGCCGCCGTCTGGCGGCGCAAGGCGGTGGCCGTGCTGCTGCTGCTGCTCGTCGCGATCGCCGGGTCGGTCTTCCTGGTCACCCGCGACGACCTCTACGAGTCCGACGTCAGCGTGGCCCTGCTGCCGCGCACCGACGCCACCGGCAGCACCGCGGCGTCCCTGCCCTACTACGCGCAGGCCGTCGAGAGCCTGCTGCCGACGTACACGCAGGTCATCGAGAGCGGCGTCGTGCTCGAGCCCGTCGCCGCCGACCTGGGGCAGCCCTGGACGCCCGACGCGGTCGAGGAGGCGATCGTCGTGCGCACCGTGCCGCAGTCGGCGATCGTCGTGATCGCCGCCCAGGACCCGGACCCGGCGCTCGCCGCCCGGGTGGCGCAGACCACCGCCGCGCGCTTCGTCGAGGACGTCGCCTCCGACGAGGTGCTGGAGGCCCGCACCCTCGACACCGCGCAGGTGCCGCTGGAGCCGGTCGCGCCCAACCGGCCGCTGGCCGCGGCCGCGATCCTGCTCGTCGCCCTCGCCGTCGGCGTCGCCGGGGCCCTCGCCGTGGACCGGCTCTTCGGGCGGGTGGACACCCGCCGGCAGGCGGAGCTGGCCACCGGCCGCCCGGTGCTGGGCGTGCTCGCCCGCCAGCCCGCGCTGCGCGGCCAGGCACCCCGGGTCGTGGTCGGCGACCCCGCCCACGAGCAGTTCGACGAGCAGCTGCGCACCCTGCTGGCCGACCTGCTCCTGGCGCTGCGCCAGCGCCCGCAGCACCTCGTGGTGGTCACCGGGGCCGCCCGCGGCCACGGCACGTCCACGGTGGTGGCCAACCTGGCGGTGCTGCTGGCCCGCGACGGGCACGAGACGCTCGTGGTGGACGCGGACCGGCGCAGCCCGGCGCAGCTGGACGCGTTGGGGGTGCCCCCGAGCGCACGCGTCGGCTCCGCGTCCTCGCGCCGGGACGGGGTGCACCAGACGGTGCACCCGCACCTGGCGGTGACCTCCACCGGCGGTGAGGGCCTGCCGAGCGCGCCGCGCCGGGTGGCGGGGCTGCTGGAGCTGGCCGACGTCGTCCTCGTCGACGCGCCCGCCGTCGACGAGACGGCCGACGTGCGCATGCTGGCGGCGGCCGCCCCGGCGGTCCTGCTCGTGGTCAAGGCGGGCTCGATGAGCGTCCGGCAGCTGCGCGAGGTGGTCGAGGACCTCACCGCCCGCGACGTCGACGTCGTCGGGACGGTCCTCACGGGGGTGCGCGGTGCCGGCGCGGCGGCGGCCCGCCCTGCGCCCGTCGCCGGGCGGGCCGCCGAGGTCCGCGCGGACGACCTGGCCCGCCCCTAGCCCGGGCCGCCGAAGCCCGCCAGCACCGCGCGGGCGTGGTCGGTCCACGTCCAGGACGCCGCCGTGCGGCGCGCCGCGGCGGAGTGGTGCGCGGGGTCCGCGGCGATCCGCCGCAGCGCGTCCTCGACGGCGCCCGGGTCGTCGGGGTCGACGACGAAACCGCCCCCGTCGCGCAGCCAGCCCCCCAGCCCGCTCTCCGGCGAGACGACGAGCGGGGTGCCGGCCGCCAGCGCCTCCTGGCCCACCCGGGCCATCCCCTCCTCCCGGCTGAGCAGCACCAGCGCCGAGGCCGAGGCGATCTCCTCGCCCAGGCGGTCGGTGTAGCCGGCCAGGCGCCACCAGTGCGGCAGCGCGGAGACCGGGAAGTCGCGCACGGGGTGGCCGAAGAGCACGCACTCCTCGGCCACGCCCGGCACGGGGCGCGGCAGCGCGGCGGCCAGCCGGTCCACCCCCTTGCGGTAGCCGATCTCCCCGGCGAAGACGACCCGCCCGTGCGCGCGGGGACGCCCGGCGGACGGGAGGTCCGGCGGGTCCGGGAACCCGTAGGGCGCCACGGCCAGGCGGGCCCCGTCCTGCGCCCACAGCGGGTCGGCGGCGATCTCGTCGGTGGGGACGGTGACGGCGGCCGCGCGGGCGTACTCGTGGCGCTCCAGGGCGACCATCGCCGGGCCCGGCACCGGCAGGCGGGCGCCGACGCGCGCACCGGCGGCCAGCAGGACCTCGCGCTGCCGGGCGACGTGGGTGGAACCGCGGCAGACGACGACCCGGTGACCGGGGGCGGTCAGCGAGGCGGCGGCGAAGGAGGACCAGGCCACGACGAGCGAGCCGGGTCGCAGCTGCGTGGCGGCCGCGGCGCCGAACGCCGCGTGCACGAGCACGTCGGGCCGGCGGAAGCCGCTCACCAGCCGCAGCGGCAGCCGCACGAGCGGGACGGTGCGCACCTGCACCCCGTCCACGGCCACCCGGGCGGCGGAGGTGACCAGGCGCACCGAGCAGCCCAGCCGCGCGAGGCCGCGCGCCAGGTCCGGGGCGTGCCAGAGCCCCCCGGCCACCACGTCGACGGGTCGCCCCGCCCACTGCTCCTCCGCCCGCTGCCGCCCCGCCCGCTGCTGCCCCGCCACGTGCACCACTCCTCGTCGACCCGTACGCCTGAACCGCAGACCTGCACCCCGCCCGCCCGCTCGCGGCGGCGCCCGGCGCTCAGCGCGAGCGCAGGGTGCCCACCACCCGGCGGACGTCGCGCAGGAGCCGGGGCCCCAGGGCGAGCAGCGCGCCGAGGTAGACGAGCGTGAAGAGGACCCCGGCCACCAGGAACGCCACCACGGACGTGTCGTCGTCCCAGGTGCCGCCGAGCCGGCGCACCGCCAGCAGCGCGCCGGCGGCCACGAGGGCGGCCAGCAGCGGGCGGGCCAGGTCCAGCAGCAGCCGGGGCAGCGACGCGCCCCCCAGGTCCGCGGCCAGCTTGGCGTGGGCCAGGAACAGCACCGCCGCCACGAGCACCTGCACGGCGGCGACCTCGGTGATCCCGCGGCGGCCGACCGTCAGCAGCAGCAGGACGAGCAGCACCACCCAGGCGCCGCGCAGCACCGCGACCGCTCCGGGGCGCCCGAGCGCCTGCACGACGGGGGTGGCCATGAAGGCGGCCGAGCGGAAGCAGACGTACACGCCCAGCAGCTGCGCGGCCGTGGTGGCGGCGCGCCAGTCCTCGCCGAGCAGGGCCAGGTACGGCGCCAGGGCGCTCACGCCGCCGCCGAGCAGCACGACGGCCGCCGCGCCCAGCCGGAAGCTGACCTGGAACCCGTCCTCCATGCGCCGCCGGTCGTCGGAGACCTGCACCAGCGCGGGGAACATGACGCCGACGACGACCTGGGTCACCACGACGAACGGCAGGATGGCCACCCGGAAGGCCAGGGTGTACAGGCCCAGGGCGCCGGGGCCGAGCAGCTTGCCGACGAGCAGGTAGTCGACGTTCTGCAGCGCGTTGTCGAGCCAGGTCGCCGTGAACGAGCCGCGCGCGTAGCGCCACATCTCCCGGGCGACCTCGCGGTGCCAGCGCGGCCCGAAGCGCTGCGGCAGCACCGCGAAGGCCACGAGGCAGCGCAGCACCTCGCGGACGGCGTCACCGACGACGATCGACCACACGCCCGCTCCGCGCACGGCCAGCACGACGGTCACGACGGCGCCGAGCACGCTGGGCACGCTGGCCGCGAAGCGGCGGCTGAAGGCGAGCAGCCGGGTGAGCTCCGCCTCGGCCACCTGCGCGAGCGCCGAGAAGGGCAGCACGAGCGCGTAGACGCGCAGCACGTCCCCGGCCTCGGGAGTGCCGAAGAAGCGCGCCAGCGGGTCGGCGAGCAGGAACAGCCCGGCCGCCAGGACGAGGGTGCAGGCACCGGTGACGAACAGGGTCGTCTCGGCCGCCTCGCGCACGCGGGTGCGCTGGTAGATCAGCGCGTTGAGGAAGCCGAGCTCGGAGACCGCCAGCAGCAGGAAGCTCAGCAGCGAGGCCAGCGAGGCGGTGCCGAGGGCCCGGGGGTCCAGGACCCCGGCCAGGGCCAGCAGGACCACGACGGCCACCCCGCGCTGCAGCCAGGTGGCCGCGGCCACCCAGACCGCTCCGCGGCTGGTGCGGCGCCCCATGCCGGTGGGCGCCGAGGTGGGCTCCTCCACCTCAGCCACGCGACCACAGCCGTTCGGCGCGCCGGTCGGCGAGCTCGGCCGCCGACCGCGGGGCCAGCACCAGCGCCAGCCCGCGCGCGGTCCCGCCGCGCGAGGGGGACGCCAGGGCGGGCAGGGCGCTGGTGCGGGCGGCCAGGGAGCGGCCGGCGCGGGCGTGGCGCAGTGCCCGGCCGGTGGCGACCTGCGCGCGCCACCGCCGGCGGCTGCGCGCGGCGACGGCCCGGTCGGCGGGGCCCAGCTGCGGCAGCAGCGACTGGACCAGGCGCAGCGAAGCCTCGGCGGTGCGCGACTCGCGGCTGAGGCTGCTCACCGACTGCCGGTACAGGTAGGTGGCGCTGCCGGCGGTCACGCGCACGCCGTCGCGCAGCAGGCGGATCCACAGGTCCCAGTCCTCGGCGCCGTCGTAGTCGCCCCGCCAGCCGCCGGCGGCGTCGTGGTCGGCGCGGCTGACCAGGGAGGCGGTGGTGAGGAAGTTGTGGGTCAGCACGTCGTGCCACTGCGCAGCGGGTTCGCGGACGGGGCGGTGGTGGCGGTAGGTGAGGGGGTCGATGCCCTTGCCGGGCCACCAGAAGAGCCCGTCCGGGCTGACGATGCCACCGTGCCGCTCGTGCAGGGCGACGAGCTCCTCGAGGTGGGTGGGCAGCACGACGTCGTCGGCGTCCAGGAACGTCAGCAGGCGCGCGCTGGAGCTGTCGACCCCGGCGCGCCGGGCGCGGCCGGGCCCGACGCTGGTGCGCAGGCGCACCACCCGCACGGGCAGCTGGTCCGCCCAGCTGCGGGCGAGAGCGGCGGTGCCGTCGCTGGAGCCGTCGTCGACGACGACGACCTCGGCCGGGCGCACGGTCTGCGCGGCGAAGCTCGCCAGCGCGCCGTCGAGGACGCCGACGGCGTCCTTGGCGGGGACGACCACGGCGACGTCGGCCGTGCGGCGCGCGGGTGCGCGCTCACCGCCCGCCACCGCGGTGGGCCCGTCAGGTGTCGCGTCGCCAGGTGTCACGAGGCAGTCCCGTCCGTCGCCCGACCCCCGTCGGGCCGTCCTGGGCCGTCAACATAACAAGGTCACCGCCGCACGGGTGGCCCTCCCCGCACAGGTCGTGACGCTCCGGCACCGGCTGCTCCGATCGGGTGATGTGCGGCCCGAGGCTGTAACGCCCGTTCAAGGGCCCCGCCCGCAGGGCCGAACTCATGGGGGACGGCAGCACGACGAAAAGGCAAACCCGCCGCGAGACGGGGACGCAAATCCACGGGGCTCACCGAGCCAGCCGGGTTACCGATGCGGGACAGCGCCGTCAGGTCCTGCGTGAGCGCTTCGGAGGACCTTCCATGCCCAAGACCCCCTTCACCCGACATCTGACCGTCGCCGGCCTGGTCGTCGGCCTCGGCGCAGGCCTGCTCTCCCCCGCCCCCGCGGCCAGCGCCGCGGACAGCGCGGTCAAGCGCATCAACGCCGGCGGTGGCGCCTTCACCGACGGCAACGGCAACGCCTGGAGCGCGGACACCGGTTACGCCGGCGGCGGCACCTACTCCACGCCCGCGAGCATCGCCGGCCCGCTGGGCACCCTGTACCGCTCCGAGCGCCACAACCCGGGCGCCTACCGCGTCGCCGTGGCCGACGCCAAGTACACGGTGCGCCTGCACGCCGCCGAGATCTGGTTCGACGCCCCCGGCCGCCGCGTCTTCGACGTCGTCGCCGAGGGCAGGACCGTGGCCAGCGGCGTGGACGTCTTCGCCCGCGCAGGCGGCAAGGACAAGCCGTACGTCCTGGAGGTTCCCGTCACCGTCACCGACGGCACCCTGGACCTGAGCTTCGTCAACCGCGTCGACAGCGCCAAGGTCAGCGGCATCGAGGTCCTCAAGGCCACCACCGCACCCACCACCGCACCCACCACCGCACCCACCACCGCACCCACCACCGCACCCACCACCGCACCCACCACCGCACCCACCACCGCACCCACCACCGCACCCACCACCGGTCAGCCGCGGGGCACCGTCGTCAAGCGCGTCAACTCCGGCGGTGGCGCGGTCACCGACGGCAACGGCGACGTGTGGGCCGCCGACTCCGGCTACTCCGGTGGCGGCACCTGGTCGACCTCGACCCCGATCTCCGGCCCTCTCGCGAAGGTCCACGCCAGCGAGCGCCACTCGGCGAGCGGGTACCGCTTCTCGCTGCCCAACGGCACGTACACCGTCCGCGTGCACGCCGCCGAGATCTGGCACGACGGCGCCGGCCGGCGCGTCTTCGACGTCGTCGCCGAGGGCAAGACCGTGGCCAGCGGCGTGGACGTCTTCGCCCGCGCCGGTGGCAAGAACAAGCCGTACGTCCTGGACGTGCCGGTGACGCTCACCGACGGATCGCTCGACCTCGGCTTCGTCAAGCGCGTCGACAACCCCAAGGTCAGCGGCATCGAGGTCGTCGCCGGCGCCACCACCGCGCCGAGCGGGGCACCCACCAGCGCCCCCAGCGTCCCGGGCACGCCCCGCCCCACCGGCAACCCCACGGGCATCCCGACCGTCACCCCCGGCACGCCCACCACCGCGCCCACCGCCACCAGCACCGCTGCGCCGGTCACCTTCACGCCGGGGACGATCCCGCTCTCGGCGCCCGAGATCGTCAACCCCGGTCGCGGCCTGTTCAAGTGGCTCGGCCACGAGTGGCTCAAGCAGCCCGAGGCCGCGAAGTACACGTACGACCGCTACAACTGGTCCGACATCGAGACCAGCCGCGGCGTGTACGACTTCTCGCGGATCGACGCGGAGCTGGCCGCCGCCAAGGCGCGCGGCGGCAAGTTCGGGTTCCGCATCATGTCGATGCACTTCGGTGGTCCCGCCTCCGCGGTGCCCGCCTACCTGCAGGGCGAGGCGGGCGGGTTCTGGGCGACCGACGCCGGCCGCCAGTACTGGGTGCCGAACTGGAACAACCCCGCCTACGCCGAGCGCGTCGAGGCGTTCATGAAGGCCGTGGCGGCCCGCTACGCCGACGACCCCCGCCTGGGCATGATGGACATCGGCTTCTACGGCAACTGGGGCGAGTGGCACACCTGGCCGCTCAGCTACCCGCGCGGCGGGATGACCACCGCGACGCCCGCGACGCAGAAGCGGCTCATCGACGCCCAGGTCAACGCGATGCCCGACAAGCGCTGGATCATGCTGCACGGCAACAACGACGTGCAGGCCGGCGTGGAGTACGCGATGGGCCTGCGGCTCGGCAAGGACAAGCTGGCCGTCGGCTGGCGCAACGACTCCTTCGGCGCGCTCAACATGCCCGACATGCGCGACCACGACCGCGCCTGGGCGGTCATGAAGGACCAGTGGAAGATCGCTCCGGCGGTCGGCGAGTTCGCCGGCATCCGCCCCGGTGACGGCCGGTTCTTGAACTTCGCCGTCGCGCAGACCCGCGAGTACCACATGGGCCTGCTCTCCAACGGCAACATGCCCGTCGGCCCGGAGCACTACAGCGCCGCCGAGAAGGAGGCCATGAACACCGCCGGCAAGCTGGCCGGCGGCCGCTTCCAGGTCGAATCGCTGAGCCTGCCCGGGACCCTGCGTCCCGGCAGCAGCGTGTCGCTGTCCTCGGTGTGGCGGAACGCCGGTGTCGCCCCGGCCTACGAGCCGTGGAAGGTCACCTACCAGCTGCGCTCCGCCTCCGGCGCGGTCGTCTGGGAGGGCCGTTCCAGCCTGGAGCTCACCGGCTTCCTGCCCGGCTCGCAGACGGTGAAGGACACCTTCACCCTGCCCGCCGACCTGGCCGCCGGGACCTACACCGTGGCCGTCACCGTCCTCGACCGCGACCGCTACTACCAGCCGATGCAGCTGGCGAACACCGGCCGCACCTCCGACGGGGGCTACGCCCTGGGCACCGTCCGGGTCTCCTGACCCTCCCGCACGGGCCCGCAGCACGACGACGGCCGGCACGGATCACCCGTGCC
>NZ_JBJLSF010000104.1:0-16423 GCF_050871885.1 Kineococcus aridisoli
GGGGTGGGACCAGGAGGTCCCACCCCGTGCTGCGTCGCGGTGCCGGGTGCGGTGCCGGGTCAGGCCGCGGTGACCGCGCCCTCGATCTCCAGCGCCTTGTCGACGTCGAGGACGAGCAGCAGCGCGTCGTCGAGCTTGTAGGCGCCGCGGATCAGCTCGCGGATCGGCCCGGACAGCGTGTCCGGCGGCGGCTCGAAGGTCGCGTCGGCGGCCTCGATGACGCCACCGATCGAGTCGACGAGCAGGCTCCAGACCTCCTCGGCGGCGCGGACGACGACGTTCATCGCGACCTTGCCCTCCTCGCGGTCGGGCATGCCCAGCCGGCGGCGCAGGTCCAGCGCGGTGACGACCTGACCGCGCAGGTTGATGAGGCCGGCGACGGCCCGCGGGGCCAGCGGCGCGGGGGTGCGGGGCTGCTCGGTGAGCACCTCCTGCACGCGCCGCACCTCGACACCGAACAGGTGCCCGGCCAGGTGGAACGTGGCGTACTGCGTGGACACGTCAGACCCCCAGTCGCTTGGACGCTTCGGCGAGCTCGTTCTGAGCCTGCTCGGTGAAGAAGTTCGGGTCGGCGGCCAGGATCGCTGCCCGGACGTCGAGGAGCTCGGTCACGCGGTCGCGGATGACGGCCGAGCCGACCAGGCCCGCGTCGTCGATGTCGCTGCGCGCGTCCTGACCCGCGACGATGTCGACGATCTCGTCGACGACGATCGCGACCGAGCGGCCGCGCGCGGAGTACACGACACCCGGCACCGCGTCGGCCTCGCCGGCCGAGCGGGCCCCGCGGGAACCGCCGCCGAGGTGGTGCGAGAGGCGGACCAGCGGGAGGATCTCGCCGCGGTAGCGGACGACCTCGCGCCGGCCGACGCGCTCGATGGACTCCGTCTTGAACTCCTCCAGGCGGGTGACGACGTCCAGCGGGATCGCGACCCGGCGGTTGTCGCCGAGGCCGACGACCAGCAGGCGCTGGCCCTCGCCCGTCGCGGCGGTCGTCGAGGCGGCCGCGGACGCGGCGTGCTCGATGCCGTCCGAGCGCATCGTGCGGCGCGCCAGCGACTGCACGTCGAGGATCAGCGAGACCCGCCCGTCGCCGAGGATGGTCGCCCCGGCGTAGGAGCCGATCGCCTTCAGCACGCCGGACAGCGGCTTGACGACGATCTCCTCGGTGTCCAGGACGCGGTCGACGACGAGGCCGAAGCGGCGGCCGTCGCACTCCAGGACGGCGATGACGAGGTTGGTCGGCATCTCCGCGTCGGCGGGGCGCTTGAGCTCCAGCGCCTCCTCCAGGCGGATCAGCGGCAGCAGCGCACCGCGCAGGCGGTACACCTTCGCGCCGCCGACGTCCTCGATCGCCTTGGACATGCGCTCGGTGTCCAGGCTGACCAGCTCCAGCAGGTTGACCTGCGGCATGGCGTAGCGCTGGCCGGCGCACTCGACGGTCAGGGCCGGGACGATCGCCAGGGTCAGCGGGATCCGCAGGCGCCAGACGGTGCCGTGGCCGACGACGGACTCGACGTCGACGGAGCCGCCGATGCGCTCGATGTTCGTCTTGACGACGTCCATGCCGACACCGCGGCCGGAGACGTTGGTGACCTTGGCGGCGGTGGAGAAGCCGGGCAGGAACAGGAACTGCAGGATGTCGTTGGGGGTCAGCGACTCCAGCTTGGCGGCCGTCACCAGGCCCTTCTCGACGGCCTTGGCGCCGATGATGGCCGGGTCGATGCCCTTGCCGTCGTCGCGGATCTCGACGACGACCTGGCCGCCCTCGTGCGCCGCGCGCAGCTTCAGGGTGCCGACCTCGTTCTTGCCGGCGGCGCGGCGCACCTCGGGCGACTCGATGCCGTGGTCGACCGCGTTGCGGACGATGTGGGTCAGCGGGTCCTTGACGGCCTCGAGCAGCGTGCGGTCGAGCTCGGTGTCGCCGCCCTCCATCTCCAGCTTGATCTTGCGGCCCAGCATGTTCCCGAGGTCGCGGACGACGCGGGGCAGCTTCGACCACAGGTGGTCGATGGCCTGCATGCGGGTGCGCATGACCGTCTCCTGCATCTCGCTGGCGACGAGGTTGAGGCGGTGGCAGGCGCGGGTGAGGTCCTCGTCGCGCAGCGCGCCGGCGCGCTGGAGGATCTGGTTGCGGGCCAGGACCAGCTCACCGGCCTGGCGGACCAGGGACTCCAGCAGCTCGACGTCGACGCGGATGCTGGCCTCGACGGCGGAGGCCTTCTCGCCGGCGGGCGCGGCGGGCTTGTCGGCGGGCGCGGCGGCGACGGGCGCGGCGGCGGGCGCGGCGACGGGCGCGGGCACCGGGGCGGGTGCGGGGACCTCGGCCACGGGGGCCGGGACCTCGGCGACCGGAGCAGGGGCCTCGACGGGCGCGGGCACCTCGGCGACCGGAGCGGGGACCTCGGCGACGGGGGCGGGGACCTCGACGACGGGCGCGGGCACCTCCTCGACGGGGGCGGGGACCTCGACGACGGGCGCGGGCACCTCCTCGGCGGGCGCGGGCACCTCGGCGACCGGGGCGGGGGTCTCGGCGGGGGTCTCGGCGGGGGTCTCGGCACCGGCGCCGGCGGAGGGGGGGAGCACGGGCTGCTCGCCGTCGAGCACGGCGCGGATGGCGGCGACGACCTCGGCGACCTCGACACCGTCCTCGCTGTGCGAGGCCTCGATGGAGGACAGCAGCGCGCGGATGGTGTCGACCATGCGCAGCAGCACGTCGGTCGTCACCGGGGTCATGACCAGCTGGCCGTCGCGCAGGCGGGCCAGCAGGTTCTCGCCGACGTGGGCGACCGACTCCAGGCGCGAGAACGCCAGGAAGCCGCTGGTGCCCTTGATCGTGTGGATGGTGCGGAAGACGCTGGCGAGCAGCTCCCGCGAGCCCGGCTCCTGCTCGAGCGCGACGAGGTCGGAGTCCAGCTGGTCCAGGTTCTCGTAGCTCTCGACGAGGAACTCTTGGACGATCTCGTCCATGTCGTCCACGTGGCACTCCCGCTTCTCGCGTCGGTGCGGCCCGGTCGGGCCGCGGCGTCCTGCTCACAGTGCTCATCGGCACACGGGCGCCGGAGCTGAAACGTCACCCGTCCAGCCGATGCGCGCGGCCGGGCGGGCGGGCCGGGCGGGGCCGGGCGGACGACGAGAGGCCGGCCCCCGGGACGGGGACCGGCCTCTCGTCGTGCGGGCGTCGGTCAGGACGCGGCGCTCAGCCGGGCCAGGGCGGTCTGCACGAGCGTGATGAGGCTGTGCTTGGTGGCGGCCTTGCTGCGGGCGTCGGTGTAGACCAGCGGGACGTTCTCCGGCACGCCGAGCGCCTCGCGCACGGAGTCCAGGTCGTGCTGGGCCACGCCGTCGAAGCAGTTGACGGCGACGACGAACGGGATGCCGCGCGACTCGAAGTAGTCGACGGCCGGGAAGCACTGGTCGAGGCGGTCGGTGTCGACCAGCACGACCGCGCCGATGGCGCCCTTGACGAGGTCGTCCCACATGAACAGGAAGCGGTCCTGGCCGGGGGTGCCGAACAGGTACAGCCACAGGTTGCCCGGCAGCGCGATGCGGCCGAAGTCCATGGCGACCGTGGTCGACGTCTTGCGGTCGGAGTTCAGGCCCGCGTCGTCGACGCCGACCGAGTGCTCGGTCATGGCGGCTTCGGTGCGCAGCGGCTCGATGTCGGAGATCGAGCCGATGAAGGTCGTCTTGCCGACGGCGAACCCGCCGGCCACGACGATCTTGACGACGGTGGGCGGTGCCTGAGTGTCGGTTCCCGCGGGCGCTCCGGCTCCGGCGGGGCTCACGTCAGAGCGAGGAAATGCCATTGAGAACACTCTCCAGGACGCTGATGGTGGTCGCGGGTTGAGGTGCCGAGGTCATCGTGAGGCCGTGGATGCGGACCTTCCCGGTCTGGGAGAGGTCGCTCACCACGACGCGCACGACGCCGACCGGCAGGTGGACGTGGGCGGACAGCTCGGCGATCGACAGGTAGGACTTCTTCGTGAGTTCCAGGATCTTCCGCCGCTCCGGCGTCATCCCGACGTCGGGGTCGCTGAGCGCCTCGACGAGGGCCTCCACGGGGAGGTCGACGTTGGAGGGACGGGTCCGCCCACCGGTGACGGTGTACGGGCGGACGGTGAACTCCTCGGCGTCCTGGTCGTCGTCGTCGGACCAGAGGTCCGCACTACCAGGTGCTGTCACGTCCGGTCACCACCGGGAAGCGACGGGGGCGGAGGTGGGCAGCGCGGCCCGCATCTCCGACACCAGCTGCGGGGTCAGGACGGTCTCGGCGCGCTGCACCAGCATCGCCATCTCGTAGCCGATGAGGCCGACGTCGCAGCCCGCCTCGGCGGCGACGGCCAGGACCGAGCCGTCGGAGATGTTGACGAGGAAGAAGAACGCGTCGTCCATCTCGATGATGGCCTGGCGCACCTCGCCGGACTGCAGCTGGCGGGCGGCGCCGCGGGCCAGGCTGGAGACGCCCGAGACGATGGCGGCCAGCTGGTCGCCGGACTCGCGGTCGAGCTTCTCGGACATGGCCATGAGCAGGCCGTCGGCGGAGACGACGACGGTGTGCTGGACGCCGGAGACGCTCTTGACGAAGTTGTCGAGGAGCCAGCTGAAGTCGGCGGCCTCGGAGCTAAGCGCGGTCACAGTGGGGTTCCTCTTCTCGGGCTGGACTGTCGTTCGGTCAGGTCGGTCAGGTCGGTCGGGTGGTCTTCCCCGCGACCCCGGGACGGGGTCGAGGACTGGTGGTCAGGCGGTGCCATCGGCGCCGTCCTTCGGGTCGGCGACGGGGACGTCGCCTCCGGCGCGACCGCGCGAGACGCCGGCCTGGAAGCCGGAGAGCATCGAGCGGACGTCCGCGGGGGCGCGACGCTGCCGGTTGGCGGCGGCGCGGGCGGGGGCGGGCTTGGCCGCGGCCGCCGTGGCGCCCGCCTGGCGGCGGACCAGCGGCGCGGAGCCGGTGCCCTTGGAGGGCGTGAAGCTCTGCCCCTCGGTGAGGGCGGACAGGGCCTCGGCCGCCAGGGCGCTGCGCTGGCGCAGGGCCTCGCCGACCGAGCGGCCCGGCACCGCCGGGACGGCGGGGGCGGCGGGGGCGGCGACCTCCGCGGCCGGCACCGGCGCGGGGGCCGGGACCTCCACGGGGGCCGGGGCCACCGGCAGGACCGGGGCCGGGGCCTCGGCGGCAGCCGCCGCGACCGGGGCCGGCGCCTCCGCCGGAGCGGGAGCCGGGGCCGCGACGGGCTGCTCCACCTGCGCCGCGCGGTTCGCCTCGAGGGCGTCGAGCGCGGAGGCCGTGGTGGCCGGGGCGGCCGGGGTGGCCTCGGGGGCCTCGCCGCGCTTGCGCGAGGTCCAGAACGCCTCGGCGGCGGTCTTCGGCGGCGTCGCGGAGTCGCGCACCGGGCGCGGCCGGCGGCCGGCCTTGGGCAGGATGTCCTGCGCCGCGGCCAGGGCGGTCGGCGCCTCGGCCTTGCGCTCGCGCTTGGGCATCGCCGGGGCGGCGCTGGTGGCGGCGGCCACCGGCTTCCAGTCCGCCGCGGGGACCTCCGCCGCGGGAGCGGCGGGAGCGGCGGCCGCGGGAGCGGGGGTGGCGGCCGCGTCGGCCTTGGCCTGCGCCTGGGCGGTGCGGCGGCGGGTCGGCAGCTGCCGGCCCTCGACCTTCGTGGGCGCGGACGGGTTGACCTCGGAGCTGGCCGCGGCCTGCGCCGCGGACTCCTGCAGCGTCGCCGAGAGGGCGTCGCCGAGGCCGTCGGCCGCCAGCGGGTTGCTGACGATCGTGTCGGCACCCGTGGCCGGCGCGGCGGGCTTGCGGCTGGGCAGGCCCGCGGGGGTGGCCGGCGCGGCGTCCGGCAGCGCGGAGACCGCGGTGTCCGGCAGCGCCGGGAGCGCGGCGGGGGCGGTGTCGGCCACCGGCAGCCCGCTGTCGAGGGCGGCCAGCTCCGGCTGGCCGGCCTTGACGCTGCCCGGGGTGAACAGCGAGGCGGCGAGGACGAGCGTGACGGTGGTGCCCCGGCCCTCGGCGGTGTCGACGTGGACGTCGACGTCGAGGCGGCCGGCGAGGCGGCCGACGACGTAGAAGCCGAGGCGCTGGGCGCCGACGAACTCCGAGGCGCGGCCACCGGAGATGCGGCGGTGGGCGGTCTCGACCTCCTCGGCGCTCATGCCGAGGCCGCTGTCCCGGATGGTGACCTCGATGCCGCGCTCGGTCTCGGCGGTGCCGACGACGACGCGGGTGCCCGGGTCGGAGAAGTTCGTCGCGTTCTCGAGCAGCTCCGCCATCAGGTGCGACAGCGACAGCGCGAGGTGGCCGACGACCGGCGGGTCGACCTGCAGGGCCAGGTCCACGCGGCCGTAGTGCTCGATCTCACCGGCCGCGGTGCGGACCACGTCCGACAGCGGCAGCGGCCGGCGCAGGCGGCGGCCGGTGTTGATGCCGGCCAGCACGAGCAGGGACTCGGCGTTGCGCCGCATCCGGGTCGCCAGGTGGTCGAGGGTGAAGAGGTCCTCGAGGGTGTCGGGGTTCTCCTCGGTGCGCTCCAGCTGGTCCAGGAAGGCCAGCTGGCGGGCGAGCAGCGCCTGGTCGCGGCGGGCGACGTTGACGAACATCTCGGCGATCGAGGCGCGCAGCGCGGCCTGCTCACCGGCGATGCGGAAGGTGGTCTCGTTGAGGTCGTTGATGACCTTGGTGACCTCACCGATCTCGTCGGTGCTGGTGATCTCCAGCGGGGAGAACTCCACGCCCGGGCCCTCGCCCGGGGTCTGCATGCGCTCGACCATGCGGGGCAGCTCGTCGCGGACCTCGGTCGCGGCGGCGGCCAGGGCGCGCAGGCGGCTGCCGATGCTGCGGGCCACCGTGAGGGCGAAGAAGACGACGCCGGCGGCGACGAGCAGGGTCAGCGCGGCGAGCAGGACACCGCGCAGCAGGGCGCTGCCGGCCGCGGCGTCACCGCGGTCGGAGACGTCCTGGGCGGCGATGTCGGTGGCGGTGTTGAGGCTCTCGATGACCGTGCCGGTCCGGGTCAGCCACTCGTCGGCGCTGAGGGACGGGGCGGCCGAGCCGGCCGCGGTGAACGCGTTGCGGTCCTTGCTGACGAACGCGCGGGCCTGGGAGGCCTCGGAGGCGTTCAGGGCCGCGTCGACCCGGTCGGCGAGGTCGGCGTTGAGCAGGGAGTCCGCCTGGTCCTGGAAGAACTCCTGCTCGGCGATCGAGGTGCCGCGGATCTGCGTGACGCTGGCGGAGGTGACGCCCTCCAGGACGAGCAGGCCGGCGACCTGCTCGCGGGAGGCCGCCTCGCTCTCCTTGACCAGGTAGGCGAAACCGGCCTGGTCGCGGGCCAGGTCGCGCTCGCTGGTGTCGTCGGAGACCGCGAGCGCCAGGTCGGAGTAGGCGTTGACGAACGGGTCGTAGGCGGTGAGGGTCTGGGCGGCGGTGGTGTTGCCGCTGTCGACGATGGCGCGGACCTGGGCGATGGCGCCGGCGGCCGCCTGCGCCTTCTGCAGCGCGGCCGAGGTGGCCGAGCCGCCGTCCGCGAGGTCCACCTCGGTCAGCTCGGCGGCCAGCGCCTGGAGCGCGCCGTCGGAGGCGGTGCGGGCCGCGGCGACCTGCTCGGGCGTGACGCCCGAGCCCTCGACCAGCGACTGGACGCTGGCGAGGCGCTCCTGCTGGAGCGCGACGAGCAGCTGGCTGCCCTCGTCGGCCGTGCCGGCGAACATCGCGACGCGGCGGGTCTCGGCGGCGGAGGTGATGAGACGGACGTCGATCGCGACCGCGGCGACCAGGAGCACCGCGAGCGGGACCGAGAGGAGGACCAGGAGCCTGGCTCTGATGCTCAGGTTGCGCAGCATGTCGACCTTCCGTACGCGTGAGTGGGCTGTCAGGTGCCCACTGAGGTGGAGCAGACCTGGGGGTGATCGGGAGACGGGGTCCCCGGGTTGAGCGGAACCGGGGGAACCTCGCCCGGGCGGGTCAGCCGGCGAGCTGGTCCGCGGTGTAGAAACCGCTGTCGACGAGCACCTGCTGGACGTTGCCCGCGTCGACCGAGACGGGCTCCAGGAGCTGCGCGGGGACGTCCTTGACGCCGTTGTCCGCGGTGGTGGTCGTGGTCGGCTGCTCACCGGCCAGGACGGCCTCGGACATCCGCACCGCCGTCTCCGCGAGCTCTCGGGTGTCCTTGAACACCGTCTGCGCCTGCTGGCCGGCGAGGATCGACTTCACCGACTCCAGCTCGGCGTCCTGGCCGGTGACGACCGGCAGGGGCTGGCCGGCGCCGTAGCCGCGGGCCTGCAGCGTGGAGATGATCGAGCGGCTCATGCCGTCGTAGGGCGACAGGACCGCGTCGAGGCGCGCGGTGCCGTAGTGGGCGGTGAGCAGGTTCTCCAGGCGGGCCGCGGCGGTGGCGCCGTCCCAGCGCTCGGTGGCGATCTGGTCCATGCTGGTCTGGCCGCTGCGCACGACGAGCTCGCCGGCGTCCAGGTAGGGCTTGAGGACCTCCATGGAGCCCTCGTAGAAGCCGTAGGAGTTGGAGTCGTCGGGCGAGCCGGCGAACAGCTCGATCGTCAGCGGCCCGGTGGCGGTCTCGAGGCCGAGGCGGTCGACGACCGCCTTCGCCTGCAGGCGGCCGACCTCGGCGTTGTCGAAGGAGGCGTAGTAGTCGACGTCCGTGCTGCCGGTGAGCAGGCGGTCGTAGGCGATGACGGGGATGCCCGCGGCCTCCGCCTGCGAGAGCACGCCGGTGAGCTGGGTGCCGTCGATGGCGGCCACGACGATGACGCTGACGTCGTCGTCGATCATCCGCTGGATCTGGCTGACCTGGCTGTCGACGTCGTCCTCGCCGTACTGCAGGTCGGTGGTGAAGCCGGCGGCCTCGAAGAGGTCGACCATGCTCTTGCCGTCGGAGATCCAGCGCGTCGAGGACGTGGTCGGCATGGCGATGCCCACGCTCTTGGTGCCGGTCCTCTCGTCGGAGGCGTCGGCTCCACCGCCGCACGCCGACAGCACGAGGGCGGCGCCGACGAGCACGGCGGCGTGGCTCTTCTTCAGCACGGGCTTCTCCTTCGTCTGGGCGAGCGGTGCTCGCACCGGTGCGCTGTGGTGCTGGTGGGCTGCGGCCGGGACACTGGCGGGGTGCTCCACGGGCGTGCGGACCACCGGGCCGACGTCGTCCTGCTGGCGGGCGGCGCGGGACGCCGCTACGCCGCGCAGGCTCCGGGCGCGGACAAGCTGTCGGCGCGGTTGGCCGACACCACCGTCATCGGCCGCCTCGCGGGGGAGCTTCAGCGCTCGGCGCGGATCTTCGTCGTGGGTCACCCGCTCGCAGCACGCGCGGCGGGTCCCACGGTCACCCGGTTGCAGGAGGACCCCCCCGGAGGGGGGCCGCTGCCGGCGCTGGCGGCGGGCCTGGCGGCCGCCTCGACACCGGCCGTGGTGGTCCTGGCCGGCGACCAGCCGTTCGCGGCGAGCGCCGTGCCGCGGCTGCTGGCGGCGCTGCGGGCGCGGCGCGGCGCGCTGGCGGCGGTGGGCGTGGACGCGGGCGGCCGCCGCCAGCCGCTGCTGTCGGCGTGGCGGCGCGAGCCGGTGCTGGCGGTGCTGGGCGAGCTGGCCGCGCAGGAGCCGCTGGCCGGGCGCCCGCTGCGCGCGCTGCTGGCGCGCGTGGAGGTCGTGGAGGTCGCGGTGACCGACGCCGAGTGCCTGGACGTGGACGTGCCGGCGGACCTGGAGCGCGCGCGGGAGCTGCTCGGCCGGGCGGGCCCGGGAGGGGAAACGTAGGGTCGGCCTCGTGCGGATCGTGACCGTTGAGCAGCCCGGCGGCCCGGGGGCCCTCGTCGAGAGGGAGGCGCCCGACCCCGTCGCCGGCCCCGGCGAGGTGGTGGTGCGGGTGGCCGCGGCGGGGGTGAACCGGGCCGACGCCATGCAGCGGCGCGGGCTGTACCCGCCGCCGCCCGGTGCGCCGCAGCACCCCGGGCTGGAGGTCTCCGGGTGGATCGAGTCGCTGGGCGAGGGCGTGACGGGCTGGCGGCCCGGGGACGCGGTGTGCGCGCTGCTGGCCGGCGGCGGCTACGCCGAGCGCGTCGCCGTCCCGGCCGGTCAGCTGCTGCCGGTGCCCCAGGGCGTGGACGTGGTCGACGCCGCGGCGCTGCCGGAGGTGGCGTGCACGGTGTGGAGCACGGTGTTCACCACGGCGGGCCTGCGCCCCGGCGAGCTGCTGCTCGTGCACGGCGGTTCCAGCGGCATCGGCACGATGGCGATCCAGCTGGCCCGGCAGGTGGGGGCGCGGGTGGCGGTGACGGCGGGCTCGCCCGCCAAGCTGGCGCGCTGCGCCGAGCTGGGCGCGCAGCTGCTGGTGGACTACCGCGAGGAGGACTTCGTCGCCCGCGTGCGGGAGTTCGAGCCCGCCGGCGCGGACGTCGTGCTGGACCTGGTGGGCGCGCCCTACCTGGCCCGCAACCTCGACGTGCTGGGCACCGACGGCCGCCTGGTGGTGATCGCCACCCAGGGCGGCACCACCGCCGAGATCGACCTGGGCCTGCTGCTGCGCAAGCGGATCTCCTTGCACGCCAGGACGTTGCGTTCGAGGTCGCCGGAGGAGAAGGCGGCGGTCGTGGCCAGCGTGCGCGACCACGTGTGGCCGCTGGTCGTCGACGGCGGCGTCCGCCCCGTCGTGCACGAGCGCTTCCCGCTAGCGGAGGCCTCCCGCGCGCACGAGGTGATGGAGGGTTCCTCGCACGTGGGCAAGCTGCTGCTGGTGACGGGGGCCGGGGCGCCGGCGTGACGCCGGAGGAGTCCTCCCGGCGCTTCCCGCCGCACGTGCTGCGCGACTACGCGCTGGTGGCCGACGGGGCGCGCGGTGCGGTCGTGGGCCCGCGCGGGGACATGACGTGGCTGTGCGCGCCGACCTGGCACGACGACGCCGTCTTCGCCGCCCTGCTGGGCGGTCGCGGCGCGTTCTCGGTGACGCCGACCCACCCGTTCGTGTGGGGCGGGCACTACGAGCCGGGGACGCTGGTCTTCCGCCACCGCTGGACCTCTCGCGGCGACGGGACGGTCGACTGCCGCGACGCGCTCGCGATGCCCAGCGACCCCGAGCGCGCCGTCGTGCTGCGCGAGGTGGTCGCCGCGCAGGGCGAGGCCGAGGTCGACGTGCTGCTGGACCTGCGCGCCGGGTTCGGCACGAAGGCGCTGCGGGGCCTGCGCCGCGACGAGCGGGGGCGCTGGAGCGGGCGCACCGGGGACCTGCGGGTGCGGCTGACGGGGCTGGCGGACGCGCACGTCGAGGACGGCGTCCTGCGCCAGCGGCTGCGGGTGCCCGCCGGCACCAGCCACCACCTCGTGCTGGAGGTGGGGACCCGGCTGCCCGAGGAGCCGCCGGACCCCTGGCACGCCTGGCAGTCCACCGAGCACACCTGGCGCTCGGCGGTGCCGGAGGTCCGCGACAGCATCGCCCCGACGGAGGCGCAGCACTCGTTCGCGGTGATCCGCGGCCTGACCTCCGACGCCGGCGGCATGGTGGCGGCGGCGACGATGTCGCTGCCCGAGCACGCCGAGCGCGGGCGCAGCTACGACTACCGCTACGCCTGGGTGCGCGACCAGTGCTACGCCGGGCTCGCGCTCGCCGAGTGCGGTGCGCCGCACCCGCTGTTCGAGACGCTCGTCGGGTTCGTCACCCAGCGGGTGCTGGCCGACGGCCCCGGCATGTCGCCCGCGTACACGGTGCTCGGCGCGCCCGTGCCCGACGAGCGCCCGACGGGGCTGCCGGGCTACCCGGGCGGCTGGGACATCGCCGGCAACCACGTGCGCGGGCAGTTCCAGCTCGACGCCTTCGGCGAGGTGCTGCAGCTGCTGGCCGCCGCCGCGCGCTTCGACGTCCTCGACGCCGACGGCCGGCGCGCGGTGGAGGTGGCCGTCTCGGCGATCGAGCAGCGCTGGCAGCAGCCGGACGCGGGGATCTGGGAGATCGAGGACGACCACTGGACGCACTCGCGGCTGGAGTGCGTGGCCGGGCTGAGGTGCGTGGCCGCCGTCTCCTCCCCCGGGGACGCGGCGCGGTACTCGGCGCTGGCGGACGCGGTGCTGGCGCGGACCTCGCGCGAGGGCCTGCACCCGGTGGAGGGGCGCTGGCAGCGCAGCCCGGGGCAGCCGGGGGTGGACGCGGCGCTGCTGCGCCCGCCGCTGCACGGGGCGCTGCCGGTGGAGGACCCGCGCTCGCGCGCGACGCTGGAGGCGGTGCGCCGCGACCTGGTGGAGGACCACCACGTGTACCGCTACTCCCCCGACTCGATGCCGCTGGGCACCACCGAGGGGGCGTTCCTGCTGTGCGGCTTCCTGCTGGCGGAGGCGCTGCACGCGGCCGGCGAGGAGGTCGACGCGTTCCGCTTCTTCGAGCGCAACCGGGCCGCGTGCGGGCCGGCGGCGCTGCTCAGCGAGGAGTGGGACGTGCGCCAGCGCCAGCTGCGCGGGAACCTGCCGCAGGCCTTCGTGCACGCGGCGCTGCTGTCCAGCTCGGTGCGCCTGGCCCGCTGACGGCGAGAGCCCCGCGACCGGGGAGGTCGCGGGGCTCTCGCGGGATCGTCACTCGGCCGAGGGGGCCTCGGTGGAGGACTCGGTGGAGGAGCCGGTGGGCTCACCGGTCCCGACCGCCTGCGGGGCGGCCGCGGTGACCGCGATGCGGGTCGGCTGCGCGCTCGCGTGCGCACCGGAGACGCGCACCGTGAGCACCCCGGCGTCGTAGCTGGCGCTCACGGCGTCGGCGGCCACGGTGCTCGGCAGGGAGAAGCTGCGGCGGAAGCTGCCGTAGCGGAACTCGCTGCGGCCGCGCTGGTCGTCCGAGCGGACGTCCTTGCGCTCACCGCGGACCACGAGGCTGCCGCGCTCGACCTCGACGCTCACGTCGTCGAGGGCGACACCGGGCAGCTCCAGGCGCACGAGCGCGTCGTCGCCGTCGCGGGTGACCTCGGCGGCGGGCGCGAAGCCGCCGGTGCGGGCGGGGGTGGTGCTCGTCAGCGGCCCGAAGGCGCTGCGGACCAGGGCGTCGAACTGGGCGTCGAAGGGGCTGCGGCGCCACACGGACAGCGTGTTCATCAGTGTCCTCCTCGGACGGCTGGTGGCGCTCGGGGTGAGCGCCGTCGACTGAGCCAACGTGAGTCCCCTCGACTCAATTCCAGGGGACGGGCGCGTTCGCCCTGGGCTGACGCGCGAGGAGGACGGACCGCGGGAAGGATCGCGGCATGGACTACGTGAAGCTCGGCCGCACCGGCCTGGAGGTCTCCAAGCTCGTCCTCGGCTGCATGAGCTACGGCGACCCGCAGCGCGGGAGCCACTCCTGGACGCTGCCCGAGGAGGAGAGCGCCCCCTTCCTGCACAAGGCGCTCGACGCCGGCGTGAACTTCTTCGACACCGCCAACGTCTACTCCGACGGCTCCAGCGAGGAGATCATCGGCAAGGTGCTGCTGTCCGCGGTGCCCCGCGACCAGGTCGTCATCGCCACCAAGGTGTTCAACCGGATGCGCCCGGGCCCCAACGGGGCGGGGCTGTCGCGGCAGGCGATCCTCACCGAGATCGACAACTCGCTGCGCCGGCTGGGCACCGACTACGTCGACCTCTACCAGATCCACCGCTTCGACCCCACGGTGCCGCTGGAGGAGACGCTGCAGGCGCTGCACGACGTCGTCCAGGCCGGCAAGGTCCGCTACCTGGGGGCGTCCTCGATGTGGGCGTGGCAGTTCGCCAAGGCCCTGCACCTGCAGGAGCTCAACGGCTGGACCCGCTTCGCGACCATGCAGGACCACTACAACCTCCTCTACCGCGAGGAGGAGCGCGAGATGCTGCCGCTGTGCGCCGACGAGGGCATCGGCGTCATCCCGTGGAGCCCGCTGGCGCGCGGGAAGCTGACCCGCGACTGGGACGCCACGACCGACCGCTCGGAGACCGACGAGTTCGGCAAGACGCTCTACCGCGACTCCGACGCCGAGATCGTCGCCGCGGTCGCCCGCGTCGCCGAGCGGCGCGGCGTCCCGCGCGCGCAGGTCGCGCTGGCCTGGGTCGCGCGCAACCCCGTCGTCACGGCCCCCATCGTGGGGGCGACCAAGCCGCACCACCTCGACGACGCGATCGCGGCGGTCGACCTGCACCTGAGCGACGAGGAGGTCGCCGAGCTGGAGGCCCCCTACGAGCCCCACGAGGTCGCCGGGTTCTGACCCCTCACCCCGCCGTGGTCGTGCACCCCCCGTGCACGACCACGGCGGGTCGGTCAGGCGAGGGTGGACTTCAGGAACTGCGCGCCCTGGGCGATGGCGGCCGTGGCGGCGCGGGTGCCGCGCAGCGCGTTCAGCATGACGAAGTCGTGGGTGGTCCCGGTGTAGCGCACGGCGGTCACCGGGACCCCGGCCTCGCGCAGCTTCGCCGCGTACGCCTCGCCCTCGTCGCGCAGGACGTCGGCCTCGGCGGTGATGACCAGGGCCTGCGGCAGGCCGGCGAGCTGCTCGGTCGTGGCCCGCAGCGGCGAGGCGGTGACCTGCGCGCGCTGCGCCTCGTCGGTCGTGTACTGGTCCCAGAACCACTGCATGCCGTCGCGGCGCAGGAAGTAGCCCTCGGCGAAGCGGTGGTAGGACGGGGTGTCGAACGCGGCGTCGGTGACCGGGTAGAACAGCAGCTGCGAGCGCAGGGCGACGTCGCCGCGCTCCTCGGCCATGAGGGTCAGGGCGGCCGCCATGTTCCCGCCCACCGAGTCGCCGGCCACCGCGAGGCGGCTCGCGTCGAGGCCGAGCTCCGCGCCGTGGGTACCGATCCACTGCGCCACCGCGTAGTTCTGCTCGATGGCGACGGGGTAGCGCGCCTCGGGCGACAGGGAGTACTCGGGGAAGACGACCGCGGCGCCGGAGCCGTCGACGAGGTCGCGCACGAGACGGTCGTGGGTGGCGGCGCTGCCGAAGACCCAGCCGGCGCCGTGCAGGTACAGGACGACGGGCAGGGCGGCGCCGCTGTGGCCGCGCGGGGTGACGATGCGGACGCGCACCTGGCCGTGCGGGGTGGCGACGGAGGTCCAGGTCTCGTCGGCGGCGGGTTCGGCGGGGCCGCCGGCCTGCACACCCTCGACGGTCGCGCGCCCCTCGACCGGCCCGAGGTCGAACAGGTACGGCGGGTCGGCGGTCGCCTCGACGAACTCCTGGGCGGCGGGTTCGAGGACGACGGGCTGGTCGGTCATCTGGTGCTCCTCGGGGTGCGGTCTCGGTCTCGGTCCAGCAAGTGCATCGTACTCAATCACATCGTGCACGATGTTGTTCCCGCGACCTAGACTGCCGCGGTGACGCCCGACGCACCGGACCCCGACGCACCGGACCCCGACGCACCGGCCACCGGTCTGGCGGACATGATCTGCTTCGACCTCTACTCGGCCTCGCGGGCGATGACGGGCGTCTACCGCCCGCTGCTCGAACCGCTCGGCCTCACGTACCCCCAGTACCTGGTGGTCGTGGCCCTGCACGAGCGCGGCGAGGTCAGCGTGCGCGAGCTCGTCGCGGCCCTCGACCTCGACTACGGGACGGTCTCGCCCCTGCTGAAGCGCCTGCAGCAGAACGGGGTCGTGGATCGACGGCGCAGCGAGAGCGACGAGCGGACGGTGCTGGTGCAGTTGACGGCGGCCGGCCGGGACCTGCACGCCCGGACCCGCCACGTCCCCGACGCCGTCCGGGCCGCCCTCGGCCTCGACGTCCGGCAGACCGAGGCCCTGCACCACGTCCTGCGTTCGATCACCGAACGCAACGCCTGAGGTCAGGCCAGCGCGAGGACCGCCCGCGCCAGCGAGGCGTGCGTGACCAGCGTGGAGGCGATCCCGCTGCGCAGCACGGCGGCGGTGGCGGCGGCGCGCACGTCGCCGCAGGCCATCGCCACCACGTCCGGCACGGCGCGCAGCTGGCGGCCGGTCACGCCGACGACGCGGTCGGCCAGCGCGTCCACGTCCCGGCCGTCGGCGCCGAGGAGCACCCCGGTGACCTCGGCGACGACACCGGCCCGCGTCATCGCCGCGCGGTCGGCGTCGCCGAGGGAGTCCAGGGCGGTGGACTCCCCCGGCTGCCAGGCGCCCACGGAGACGACGGCCTTGGTCAGCCGGTCGAGCTCGGCCAGGGCCTCGCTGATGCCGGACTGCGAGCGCAGCCCCTCGGCCGTGACGGCGTCGGGCACGGCCAGCGGGGCGTAGAAGGTGCTGGCCGTGGAGCCGGTGGCCTCCGCCGCCCGGCGCACGAGCTCGACGGCGCTCTCGTGGACGTCCGGGCGCGGCAGCGCACCGGACAGCTGCACGAAGCGGCAGCCGAGCCCGGCGTGCAGGGCCGCGGCCAGCTCGGAGATCGTGCGCCCCCAGGCCAGGGCGACGCCGTCGTCGGCCCCGACGCTCACCACAACCACGCCGGCGGTGTCGAGGGCGACCGCGCGGCGCCGACCCGGGTC
>NZ_JBJLSF010000105.1:0-15326 GCF_050871885.1 Kineococcus aridisoli
GGCACAGGACGTTTCACGTGCGTGCGCACCAGCAGCGAACGCCCGGTCATCCCGCGGTGCGGGACGTCACGGTCATGGCGCGGGCTGCGCGCAATCATGACCAGCCGAGACGTCCGCTCGTGTCGATCTGCGCGCAGTCGTAGAAGCGCCGGGTGCACCGCTCCCGGCCCGTACCTGGCACCGTGGACTCCATGGAGCGCGCCGTGGACGAGCAGGTCGGATCGCTGGTGCTCATGAGCGACTACCTCGCCCCCACCCCGCTGTGGGCTGGCGTCGGCGCCTGCCTTGGACGTAGCTACCTCGAGCAGCTGGGCCTGCCTGAACCACTGATGCAAGGCCTACTGGCCTGGCAGGACCTGTTCGATGCCCACTACCGCCAGGATGACGGGTGGGACTCGCAGGATGCAGCCAGCACCTACGAGCAGGACGGTCGCCAGCTCCAAAAGGCTCTGCAGGAGGCCCTGCCCCACGCCGTCGTTCAGCTGGACCTCTGGCCGATCACCGGGCAAGCGCCCAGCGTCTGAGCGCTTCCGGAGGACGCTCGCTCATGGCGCGCCGCGCCGCGCGCACTCATGGCGCCCTGCAGGCGACCTCGCGGTCGCGCAGCTCCCATGGGCTGATCGGGTGAACAGCCAGCACGACTGGCCTCCCGCCGCGATGCTGCTGTCGTGAGCGAGCGCGATCAACACCCCACGAAGCCGAGCGCGCTCGTGCGCTACCACCCCGCGTTCATCGCCATGGGTGTGCTCTTCTTCGTCATCTCGCTGTGGGCCATGGAAGGCTGGCGCAAGCTGACCGCCCTCCTCTGGGTCGCGCTGGTGATTTCGTGGGCGCAGCAGTACCGCCGGTGGCGCCGCTCGACCCGGGGCTGACTGAGCATCCGCTAATGAGCGCCCCCGGTGCTCGGACAGGCGCCGCCTTCCCCAACGCCACTCAGCGCCACTCAGCTCCACTCAGCGTGGAGCGCCGCGACGCCTCGCCGTAGCTCCTCCAGCACTCCTTCACCTCCGCGCACGATGAGCGAGTCCCACGTCTCGTGCAGGTAGACGACCAGCTCGCCACCGGCCACGACCCACAACCGCTCCGGGTTGGCCGCCAGGAGCTCCTCCAGCGCCGCGGCCGAGAAGGCACCGCTCCAGCGGTAGGGCGAGCCCAGCTGCTGGCTCAAGCCGGCGGCCGCGGCCACCGGCCAGCCCAAGCGGATGAACTCCCCCTCCACCCGGTCGACCCGACGGCGCTGCGCCCAGGCCAAGACCAGCCGCCACGTCTGCTCCAAGCGCTCGTCCTGGACGCTGTTGTCCAGCACCTGCCAGCTCGTCGGCAAGTCACGCTCTTCCAACGGCAAGGGTTGCTGCTGGTAGCGCACCAGCCCGAAGCCGGGATGCAGCAGGTAGCCATCGATGGGCCACGCATCGCTCACACCTCATGATCTCCCCACCAGCGGCGCTCAGGACAAAGGCACGGTCATGGCGCGGGCCGCGCTGCGCACGCTCATGGCGCTGTCGTGGAGGTCCGCTCGTGCCGATGACCGAGTCACCCAGGGTTTGGCTCAGGTCAGCTCCAGGTAGGCGTTGCGGTGCTCGGAGAGGACTTGCAGCGGGGTGCCTGGCGCGGCCGCATCCTCAAGGGGCAGGAAGGACAGCTCGCAGCGGGCGTTGTAGGCCAGTGCCCAGCACGCCGCAGCCGCTGCGCCCGCGCGCTCAGCGGCGGTGAAGGCTTGGAAGCGGGCGCTGTCGTAGTCGTCGAGGAAGGCGGCGGCCTGCGCCGGGGTGGGGGCAGCGCCCTCACCGGCGCCGCCCAGGGTATGGGAACCCGCGCTCAGCCCGGCGATCACCGCCTCCGGGCGGGCGGCGAGGCTGTCCCAGTCGAACGCCGCGCACACCGCCGGGCCCTCGAGGCCGTCGGCGAAGAGGGCGTTGCCGCGGTACCAGTCGCTGTGCCCGATCACCTCGGAGCCGGGGCAGTCGCTGAGGACCGCGGCGGCGCGGGCGGCGAGGTCGTCGAGCCAGGCGTAGCCGTCGAGGGTGGAGGAGAAGTCGAAGATCGGATCGTGTGGTGCGGGCCAGGGACCGTGCTCGTAGCGCACCCACGCCGGCGCGCCGGGCCGCAGCGCAGCAGCAGGCACACTGCGCAAGAGAGCGACCTGCTCGGCGAGGCTGACCGCCAGAGCCCGCCGCACCCTCGGCTCGCGGGCATCGCGCCACCGCCCGCCGGTCAGCATCGTCTCCGCGACCAGCGTGCGGCCCTCAACGACGACCGGTCCAGCCAGGGGGCGCGGGCAGGGATAGCCCGCGTCAGCGAGGTGCTGCTGCGCTCGCACCGCGGCCGCCAGGTGCTCGGTGTCGGCTCCCTCCCGGTGCACCTTCACCGCCACCTGCTGCCCATCGTGCAGGCGGCAGCCGTAGACCGCGGAGACGCGCCCGGAGCGGAACAGCACCTGGGCCACGCCCGCCCCCAGGTGGCGGTGCAGGCTTTGGTCCAGCCACCCGTCGACGCCGTCGGTGTCGCTGATGAAGAGGGGGCCGAAGACGGCTTGCTCGATACCGCTGACCGGCGAGCCGCTCACCGCGAGCACCGCTGAGGCCGAGGCCGAGGCCAGGAGCGTGTGGCGCGTCGTCTCATGCACCGCAGCCTGGCCCACCACAGCCTCGCCCGCACGTGGCGCAATCCGAGGGTGACCACGGCGGGCCTACGACTTCACGGTCATCCCGCGTTGTGCGCGCGATCGCTAGCGGCAGGGAAGGACATCAGGACCTGCGCGACCCGCCTCTACGCTGCTCCCGTGATCACCGACCCGGTAGGCCCAGACGCCGTGCCGGCGCTCATCGAGGCCGCCCGCACCACCATCCGCGACCACGGCGATGGCAACGTCCACACCGTCGCAGCAGCCGTCCTCGACGAGCACGGCCGCGTCTATGTCGGGCTGAACCTCTACCACTTCACCGGTGGTCCCTGCGCCGAGCTCGTCGCCCTCGCCACCGCCCGCGCCGCCGGCGCGCAAGCTCCCCGACTCATCGTTGCCGTCGGCGACGAGGGCCGCGGCGTGCTCGCCCCGTGTGGACGAGACCGGCAGGTGCTGGCCGACTACTACCCGACCATCTCCGTCGTCGTCCCCACCCCCGACGGCCCCCAAGTGGTGGGAGCCGAGGAGCTGCTGCCCCACACCTACCGCTGGCAGGCGCAGCAGATCCAGCGCCTGCGTTTCCGTGCTTCCCACCTACCTGCGGTCCGTGCCGGCAGCAAGCGCGTCACCCTGCGCTTCGACGATCCCGTGCAGGTCGGTCCCGCCCTGCTGGTCTTCGAGCCCGCCGCCGGTACCGACGCCGCCGGTGACCTTGAGGACGAGGTCACCCTGGCGGGTCGAATCACCTCCACCACCGCCAAGACTGTCGCCGAGATCAGCGATGAGGAGGCGCAGGAGGACGGTTTTGCGGATGCGGCCAGCGTGTTGCCCGGCTTGCGGGACTACTACCCGCACCTGTCCAGCGGCGACTACGTCGTCTTCGTCCGTTTCGACGTCGACGAGAGCTGACACGGATCTGGGGACCGCGCAGTCATCCCGCGCGGCGAGCGGTCGTGAGCAGCGAGTGATGTGTTCCCCCTGAGGGCGAGCGCGTTCATGGCCGGAGCGGACCGCCCCACCCTGAGCGGTCGATGACGTCGGCGGCCACCTCGACGACGCTGCGCCCGTCGGTCCCGACGCGATGAGTGCCCGCGGGTGCCCGCTGTTCAAGCAGGACCGCCATGCTCCGGCTGCGCTCCAGGTGGGTCTCCAGCCTCGAACCGATCTCGCGGACACCGAGTCGGGCGCGGGTCGTCACGTCGGTGGCGGTGAGCAGGACACCGGTGACCTGCGCCTGGCCGCCGACGGCGCGGGTGATGAGGTCGGGTTCGAGGACGCTGACGGTGTTGACGTAGATGAGGCGGTGGTGGCCGACGGCGGCGTAGTTGGCCCACAGCGCAGCGAGGTTGGCTTCGGTGAGCCGCGTGCCGGCTGGATCGTCGTCTGCCTTGGGGTAGGCGGCGTCGAGGTTGTCCCCTTCGACGTGGCAGTGCGCGATCCCCAGGGTCTGCAGCCGGGCGGAGACCTCGTAGGCGGTGCTGGTCTTGCCCACACCCGCCCGGCCACCGATGAGCAGCACCTGCACGGCCCTGCTGTTGGCTTCCGTCACGTCGCACAGTCGGCCACGGACTGCTGGTGCTGTCCACCACATTCCGCGGCGAAGACTTCACGGTCATCCCGCTGGCCGTGCGCGGTCGGGCTGTCGCGCAGTCGTGCCAGGCTACAGAGGTGGCGAACGTCCCCTGGCCGCGCGCGGCCGTCGTCCAGGCTCTGCGCGAGCGGCTCCTGGTCGACGGCGCGGTCACCGAGGGCTTCACCGGCCTGGACGTCCGCCCCGCCCTGGCTGGTGGGCCCCCGCACCCGGACAGCACCCGTGAGCACGAGCACGTGGTCGTGCTCCTGCGCTGGCGGCAGGACCCGCACCTGTACGCCATCGCCGTGCCCTTGATGCCCGGCCCGGCCGGGCCGCCTCCGCCGGGTGTGCACCCCGCCTCGTCCGTGCACTCGTTGCAGAGCTGGGCCGAGGAGGTCGTCATCTCACTGGCGGAGGACCTCGACACCGGGCTGGTGCACTTGGCCAGGCGCACCCAGGTCGGTGACGCCACCTTCCTGAGCAGCCCAGGCGCAGCCGAAGCCGCCCCGCCCGAGGGGTACTACCTCAGCCCCGTCTACCTCGGGTCCGGCGGTGGCGACGGCGCGCACCTGGCCGATGTCGGCCTCGACGTCAGCACCGCCCGTCGCCTACTGACCGGTGGTCACCTGCTCACCTGGCTGCACGCCTACGTGAACAACGCACGCGGTGAGCCGTACGTCGGCCACGCCGTCGTGGCCCGCCCACCCACCGACGGCCGCGGCCGCAGCTCGGGAGCGGCCCGCCTGGAGTCCATCGAGGTCGTGCCCGGCACCCCGGGCACGGTCGCCGCCGCGCTGGCCTACCACGCGGTGCGCGAGGCCGTCGAAGCCGGCGCGCAGTCCGTCTCGAGTGCCCTGGACGATCCGGTCGCGCGAACCGCCCTGGAGGAGGTCGGCTTCCGACGCGGCAACAGCGGCGCGGAGGTCTCGGTGACGTGGCGCGAGGCGCGCAGGCCCGATGTGCACCGCGGATAGCGCGCTCCACCCACGGGGCCGGCAGGCGCCTCGACTGCGCGCTCATCCGGCGCTGCAGGCGACGTCACGGTCATCCCACAGACATCGCGCGGTCCTGCCGGGAAGTGAGCGGTGCAGGCGGCCTCTGGGACGCTGACCGGATGAGCAGGACCCGTACCTACGCCATCGAACACGGGGACCTGCCGCAGCAGGACGTCCAGACCCTGGACCGCGCCGTCCTTGCCCACCTGGCTACGCCGCCGCTGACGTGCGCGCCCACCGGGACCTGTGGGACGCCTTCGTCCTCGTGGCCCCGCACGCCTACGACGCCGAGGTCCGCGACGCGGACGGCGACGAGATCGCCTCCCTGTCCTACGAGAGCACCCTGGTGGTGCACCTTGCACGATGAGCAGCACGAGGGCCTGGCCACGCTCGTCGGTGCGCACCGTCTGCGCCTGCTGGACTCACCTGGTCGGCGTCGGTGGCGGGCACCGTGGCGGGCACCGTGGCGGGCACCGTGGCGGGCACCGACAGCTGAGTGATCCTCGCTGGTCAGCCCGGGTCGACGTCGACCGTCCGTACCGCGTTGCGGATGACGTCACGGTCATCCCGCTCTCCGGTGGCCGTCCTTCGCTCCGGTGGGTGATAGACCACCTGAAGCACGCCCACCGAGCTACCTTCATGCGGTGGCCGCAGCTGAGCGCAGTCCCCGACCCCACCAACTGGACTTCGAGGATCTGCGTACAGCCCTCATTGGTGTCATCGACCTCGCCATCGAACGCTTCGGAGCACGCCTGGATGTGCAGAAGGTGGCCAGCTACAACGACCACTACTGGCACCTGCCCGTCGACACCGCCTACGCCCTGGACGACGACCCCGGCTTGTACGTCGATGCCGGGCAGAGCAGCGACGACCTCGACGAGCTCGCCGAGATGATCGACCAGCCGCACGAGCAGGTGCTGCGGCACTCCGTGGAGCACCTGGTGGGGCTGCTGAACCTGGTGGCCTTCCTCGCCGATCCACGCCCTGGCCGACGACGGCCACTGGGCACGACATCCGCACCGTCACCGGCCCCGCCACAGCCGGAGCGCCCGGAAGGCGCCGAAGCGCCTAACGGCTGACAACTGGACAGGGCCGCAAGCATCACCGGTGCGATAGGCGGTTCACCGCACGGTCATCCCGCGATCCGGTATGGCCAGCGATCACCGCTGAGGCACAGTGAGCCGGTGACCGTGACCCTGCTCCGCGACGTCGCCCCGGCCGCCTGGATCGACGCCGCCGACCTGTCCTGGAGCAAGCTGATCTTCCTCGGACCAGACGGCTTCGAGCGCTACACCCGGCTGCGCTTGATCCCCGACCCCACCGGCCCGTTGAACCACCCTCGAACCAGCCAAGGAATCCTCTGCGCGTCCACACGGGTGACGCTCTCGTTGTCCTGTGTCCCGAGGGGAGCCTTCCGTTGCTCAGCCACGTCGGAGTCGATATGAGGACTTCCCCACGCGCCAGGAGCCTGCCCGCGCACACCGGTGTCGGCCTGGCCATCCTCATCGACCTGCTCACCGCTTGCTCCGCGTCTCCGGAGCAGGCCGCTGCCACCCAACAGCTAACGGCCAAGGCGAGCTCCGGGTGCCTCATGAGCGCCGTCTACAACAGCCCGATGGCGGTGACCGGCGTCGAGGACTGGCTGATCGAGAACCGGAACCTGGAGACGGCCTACCTGGAGCAGACCCGCACCCAGCCCAGCAGACCAGCACGAGGCGAAGCGATCGCTGGCGCTGAGGCTCGCCTTGCCGCCATCGAGGCCCTGCTCGCATCCCCCACCAAGACCGAAGCCCTGAATGAGAGCGGCACCAGCATCGCCGCCGTCCACGTGAGCACTACCGACGACGGCAAGTACGTCGTCAACCAGTTCGACTACTGGGACGCAAGCCCGGCCGCTGCTGCTACCTGCGCAGGTGGATGAGCCCACCCCACGACGGACACCACCGTCCGTGCACCGACGTCGTGGAACGGGATGGGGGCTCAGGTCACGACCTCACGGTCATCCCGCTGTCGTGGACGTTGCTGGCCGCGCGGATCTGGCGAAGAGCGGGCAGTTGGTCAAGGCGCTGCGACCATCGTGGATGCGCGTGAGACGGGTACTTCGCAGCCGCAGTCGTCCTACGGTGGAGTGTGCCCAGTGACCAGAGGTTCAGCGTGAGGCGAGTCGTCCTGATCACGGCTGGTGCGGGGCTGCTGATCGCCGCCTGCTCCGGTTCCAGCGACGACGGCTCCTCCCTCGTCACCGACGGCACCCGCCACAACTCCAGCCCCGCCAACGCCGGCTCCATCACCGTTACCCTGCCCGAGGACCCGACTGAGCCGTGGTGCCTGCTCGACGGCAGTGCCCTGATCGTGTGGCCGAAGGGCAGCACCTACGACGTCGCCGCGGGCGAGGTGCGCAGCGAGTCCGGGCGCCTGCTGGGCAAGGTCGGCGAGAGCGTGGAGGGGGGTGGGATGGTCGGTGAGTCGCCTTCATGGGACACGTTGGACGACGTCGACTGGGCGGGGTGCACTCCCACCGATCCGGTGCTGCACCAGTACGGCTGACGGTGCGCCGATCTCGTGGTCGAAGCGTTGGAATGCGCGGTCATCCCGCCATCAGCGTGATCATCTGGACAGGAGCAGGTCCCGCACCCGACGCCACGCTGCCGTCTCCCCCCGACGCCACCCCATCCGGTGGAGGCTGTCGAACAAGAGTCCGGCCTCAGCGACGGCCTTTCGATCCAGCTGCCCTCCTGCGACGACGGTCTGCACGCAGCCCGCCACGGTGCTCGCCGCACCCTGCAGCTCCATCCACTTCTCCCACTCATCAGCGGGAGCCTGGTCATCGGGCTGGCTCGAGTACGCATCAGCGGCGTCCAGGGCGGCTTGCAGCTCTACGTCGGAGTGACCTGCCCTCTCAGCAGTCTGGCGTCTTCACCGACCTCACGGTCATCCCGCGGTGATGGTGCGGCCACCGCTCCCCCGATGCGACGGGGCCGACTCCAGCAGGTGCAGCCACCGGCGAGCCCATCCCGCCACGCCCTGCTCGATCAGCTGGCCGCCGAGGTCGAGGCCCTGCCCGCCGACCCCTTCGTCCGCATCGGCGTCGACGGCGTCGACGGAGCCGGCAAGAGCGTCCTGGCCGGTGAGCTCACCACCGCCCTGCGCACCCGCGGCCGCACAGTGGTCCACGCCTCCATCGATGGCTTCCACCGGCCACGCGCCCTGCGCCACGCCCGCGGCTCCTGCGACCCCGAGGGCTTCTACCGCGACTCCTACGACCTGGCCGCCTTCCAGGAGCAGCTGCTCGACCCCTTCGCCCCCGGCGGTCACGGCCGGCACCGCACCCACGTCTTCGACGCCCGCACCGACACCGCCAACCTCGCCGAGCAGCAGCAGGCCGCGCCCGGCACCGTCCTCGTCGTCGACGGGATCTTCCTGCACCGGCCCGAGCTGCGCGGGGCCTGGACGTGGTCGCTGTGGCTGGAGGTCGACCGCGCCACCACCTTGCAGCGCTGCGTCACCCGCGACGGCTCCGGCTCACCCGACCCGGCTGACGCCTCCAACCGCCGCTACGTTGCAGGCCAGCAGCTCTACGTCCGCGAAGCCGCCCCCCAGCAGCAGGCCACCCACGTCATCGACAACGACGACCTGGGCCATCCGGCCCTGCTGCGCTGACACGACGGTGTGGCGGGCGCCGGGTCCACGTGACGACCTCACGGTCATCCCGCACATGGCGTGACGAGCGCGATCCTGCCCGCTACGGTGACCAACATGATCACCAAGACGTGCACCCGCCAGTGGCGGACCGGCCGCTAGGCCGGGCACGTCCTCACCGACGCACACCCCGCCCCAGCGGGTGTGCGGGCGTTGCTCCCGCCGGCCCGCGAAGGCCGACCCGAGGGGACCCCGCACCATGGCCCAGTTCAAGATCTACGGCCGAGACGACGTCCTGCGCCCGCTGCGCACACTCCTGTCCGACACCGTCCACGCCGCCGCTGTCGACGTCCTGGACCTGCCCGCCACCAAGCGCTTCCACCGCTTCTTCCTCATGAGCGAGGAGGACTTCCCCACGCCTGAGGGGCGCAGCGAGAGGTACACGATCATCGAGGTCCTCATGTTCACCGGGCGCCTCGTGGCGACGAAGAAGGCGTTCTACCAGCGCCTCTACTGCGACTTCGCTGAGCACCTGGGCATCGAGGCCGTCGACCTGGAGATCACCGTCGTGGAGGCACCGCGTCACGACTGGGGCATCCGCGGCCAAGCCGGGGACGAGCTGACCCTGACCTACCAGGTGCAGCAGTGACCCCGCGGCATCGACCGGTCATCCCGCATCCGGCGTGCGAGAGGCTGACGTCATGGAGCGCACCCTGACGCATCCCACGGGACTCTTGGCCCTGCCCACCGCCCGGCCCCGCTGCGCGGTTCTGGTCCTGTCCGGCTCCAGCGGTCGCGTTGAGACCGAGCGGGTGCGCCTGCTCGCCGATCACGGAGCCGCTGCCTTGTCGCTGCGCTGGTTCGGCGACCGACCCAGCGACCACTACGACGGCACCGCCCAACCGCCGGGCATCTGCGAGGTTCCGCTGGAGACCTTCACCCCCGCCCTGGAGCAGTTGGCCGGCTACAGCGAGCACCTGGCCGTCCTCGGCACCTCCAAAGGCGCGGAGGCCGCCCTCCTGCTGGCTGCGCACGATGCGCGCATCCGCACCATCGCCGCCCTGTCCCCCACCTCGGTGGTCTGGGCCAACGTCGGACCGGGCCTGGATGGGCGCGAGTCCCCGCCCCGTTCCTCGTGGACCCGCGCCGGCAGTCCGTTGCCGTTCGTGCCCTACGACCAGGCCTGGCACGACGATCGTGCCGCCGAGGCCGCGAACAGCACGTCACCGGGTACCCCACCGGACGTCACACCGGGCACCACGGCGCCGGGGCCGCCGGCGTTCCGGACGCTGTACGAGCAGAGCATGACCACCTACGCCAGCCTCGTCCCCGCAGCTCGCATCCCGGTGGAGTCCATCCGAGGTGAGGTTCTCCTCAGCTCCGGCGGCGACGACCAGGTCTGGCCCTCCGACGCCTTCGCCCGCGACATCCTCACCCGCCGCAGCGCGCACGGGCTGAGCACCACCCACCTCACGGTGCCCGCCGCGGGGCACCGCCTGCAGCTACCCGGGGAGGAGCTGCCCGGCGGTGGGATGGCGATGGCTCGAGGCGGGTCAGCTGCCGCCGACCGTGAGCTGGGTGAGCTGCTCTGGCGGCGCCTGGCGGCAACCCTGCACCTGAGCTGAGGACCGGATGACCAGATCATCGCGATCACCGCGTGCGAGCACCTGGTGACTGCCACGATGAGCCGGTGGGTACCGCAACACCGGTGTGCAGCGTCGAAGACGTGGACGAGGCGATCCAGTCCGCCTGCACGGCCCTGTGGCAGCTGCGCGAGGCCGACTGGAGCCGGCCGGCCGGTGAGCTCACCTGGACGTGCCGCCAGGTGCTCGTCCACGTCGCCGATGACCTCATCGCCTACGCCGCGCAGCTGATCACCGGCGCCGCTAACGCCCACGTCCCCTTGACCGTCGACATCGAGCAGGAGGCCGACCCCGCCGCCGCGGTGCAGACCCTGCGTGCGGCCGCGGGACTGTTCACCGCGACGCTGCGCACCGCACCGGCAGGCGCCAGCGGGTGGCACCCCTACGGGCGCGCGGACGTCGAGGCCACCGCCGCCAGGGGCATCGTCGAGGTGCTCGTGCACACCGGCGACATCTGCACCGGCCTGGACCTGCAGTGGCAAGGGCCGGCACGAGCGTGCACCGCTGCGCTGCACCGGCTCTTCCCCGACGCCACCGGCCTGCTGGAGGAGCACGCGCCGTGGGAGGTGCTGCAGTGGGCCACCGGCCGCGCCGGCCCGCCCGGCCACGCCCGACGCACCCAGTGGCACTGGTACAACGAGCAGCCGGTCAGCTGAGGGCACCTTTGCACGGTCACGGCTGCGGGTGAGGTCGCGGTCATGGCGCGTTGTGCGCGCGTCTGGCGATGAGCGAGCAGTGCCCGAGCACCAACGATCACCTGCACAACGCGGATGAGCGGCAGCCTCGGCCTACCCGTCCAAGAGTTGTGTCCTGCCTGTCAACCGACCTCGCCCTCCTGGCGTCTGGAAGGGTGACCCAGCCAGACCAGCATGAAGGACGGCACCGTGACCAAGCCTGGGCAGGACTCCCCGCAGGGCCCTGACCCCACGCGCCCTCACCCCGCCCGCCAAGGTGAGCGCGACTTCGAGGATTGGGCCGCCGGGCACGCCGACCAGCTGATGCGCACCGCCGTGTTTCTCACCGGCGACCACCACACCGCTGAAGACCTCCTCCAGGACACCCTCGAGCGCACCTACCTGCACTGGCGCCGGGTGAGCGAGCCCGCCGCTTACGCCCGCACCGTCATGGCTCGAGCAGTCACCGACCGCTGGCGCCGCGTCGGCCGGCGACCCCGCGAGGTCCCCCTCGACGCGCTCTGGCCCGACCACACCGGTCAGACCAACCAACAGCCCGACCACCTCAACGCCCGCGCCGAACTCGCCGGCGCCGGCGGCCTGGACGCGGCGACCCGCTACGTCGAGCAGGACGAGGCCATCACCGCGCTGCGTCAGCTCTCCCCACGTCAACGCGCGGTGCTGGTGCTGCGCTACTACGAGGACTGGAGCGAAGCGCAGATCGCCGACGCGCTGAACTGCTCCACCGGCACCGTGAAGACCCAAGCCTCCCGCGGCCTGGCCCGGCTACGGCAACTGCTGGGCACCGACCGCGCCGATCCACCCGACAAGACCAGCCCACCCGAAGGGACTGCTGCCGTCGAGGTTGCCGCCGAGGAGTCGGTCACCGCCTCCCGCCACCCGGTTCCCTCACTCCAGGAGCGCATCCGATGAGCCACCACGACCCGCACAACCTGCACGACCCCGCCGACTCCCTCGGCGCCGAGGCCGGGACCGGAGCCGATGACCCCACCGTCCAGCGACTGCGTCACGGCCTGGACGTCGCCGGACGCAGTGTCCACGCCCCCGCCGGGATCGCCGCCGCGGCCCTGCGCGGCGGGCGGCGCCGACGACGCCAAAGCCGCGCAGTGATCGCGGCCCCTCTCGCGCTGGTCGCGGTCGGTGCCGCCGGCCTGGGCTGGGCTGGGCCCTGGGGTGGGGGGCAGGTGCGCACCGTCCCGGTGGCCGAGCAGGTCCGCGAGGGGCAACACGCTGCCACCACCACCGACGACGTCTTGGACCAGCTGCCCACCGAGACCGGCGGCTTCGACCTGGGCGTGGCCCAGCAGGTCCTCATCGACCGGTGCCTGGCCGCGCAGGGCTTGGACGTCGCCCGCGGCTCGATCACCCTCGACGCCGCCGACCCCATCGCCGACGCCGCACGGCGCGGTGGCGACGTGGAGGACCTGACCGCGTGGACCGCGCACGGCAGCGACTACGGCCTCAGCTCCGCCATCGGCGCCGCCGTGGCCAACCCCGCAGCCGGTGAGCTGGGCGACTTCGCCCACGGCATCCCCGCCGGCTACTTGAAGGCGGTGTACGGGGACCCGAGGGTGGAACTGACCGTGCCGCTGGAGGACAACGGCAGCCTGACCGTGGCGACCACCGGCTGCTACGCCCAGGCCGTCCAGCAGCTGTACGGCACCGATGTGGAGACCTACACCCGCGCCTACGTCACGGTCCGTCCCCTGCGCGAGCAGCTGCTCACCCAGGTCGCCGCCGACGAGACGGTGCAGGACGCGACCCAGCAGTGGTCGCGGTGCATGCAGGGCCGCGGTCACGACGTCATCACTCCTGCCGACCTGCCCGTGCAGTTGCAGGCTGCGCGCCGGGACCTGCTGCTGCACAAGCCAGACGGCAGTAAAGCCACCGAGGCGGACCTGGTCGCGTTGGGCGACGCCGAGACCACGCTGGCGAGGGCGGATCGGGACTGCAAGGACACCAGTGCCCTGGGGTCCGCGGTGGCCCAAGCGCTGGTCGAGCATTGGACGCCGCTGGCCAGCGAGCACGCAGGCGAACTGGACGCCTACCGAGCGATGGTCGAGCACGCTCGCATCGTCGCGGCGGAGGTGAATCCGCGCTGACCCTCGCACAGGCAGTTTCGTTGGAAGTCGTCGATTGGTGCCTGGGGTGAACCCACGGATCGTTGGCGGTGCGGTGAGGAGGGGAACCGCACCGCTGACGTCCGAACCGGCCACGGGCATGGCGCAGCATGCAACGTCGCGGTCATCCCGCGATGCGGATAATCGCGACGGTCCTGTCACCATCCTCCAGTGGACATGCGCGAAGCCGCCCGGGCCTACTGCTCCCTCATCGACGAGGAGGTCGATCAGGGCACGCATGAGGAGGACGCCGCCTTCGCCCACCGACTGCTGACCGCCCTCACCGACGCCGTCGCCGCAGCGTTGCGCCTACCCGAGGTCGACCCCAGCGACGCGGATTCCCCCGTGGACGTCTCCCACAAGCAATGGCACGCCTGCTACCGGCGCATCGGGCAGCGCCTCGGCCTTGGGGCCGGCTACTACTGGGAGGCGTCCTATCCCTTCGCCGTGGACGAAGCCCAAGCCGGCGTCGGGCTTGGCGACCTCGTCGACGACCTGGCCGACGTCTGGGGGGACCTCGAGAACGGGCTGCTGGCCCTCGACGCAGGGATGAGCCTGAACGATGTGCAGTGGCAGTGGCGCCGGGACTACTGGATGCACTGGGGCCACCATGCCGCCGGAGCCACCCGCGCCCTCCTGCTGCACTTGACCGACCGCGGACACCCCTCACCGCCAGGGACCTGAACGACACCTCGACGCGCGGTCATCCCGCGCAGCGCGCAGCGCACGGTCATCCCGCGGTGCGGGACGTCGCGGTCATGGCGCTCAGCGGGCGGTCAGAAGCTCCGCCACTCGTCTCCATCGGTCGACCTCCACAGCCGGCCAGTTCTGCAGCACCGGCTCGCTGAGACGGCTCAGGGCCTCACGCACTTCGGCGTAATCAATCACGCCTGCGGCCAGTCGTGTCCGCGCCAGGCCGACCAACGACGCCTCAACCTCGATCATCAGCATCCAGGCGTCCTGCTGCTCGGCGGGCAGATGCTCAGGCCAGCCACCAGCAGTGGAGCTACCCGCTTCGGCCGCTCGAAGCGCTGCGGCCAAGTCCCACTCGGCAGGACGCGTCACGGTCATCAGGGTGCCAGTCCCACCGCGCGATCATGGCGCCCTGCGGGCGATGTCGCGGTCATGGCCCGCGCTGCGCGCAGTCAAGACGCCCAGCGGCGCATCCGGTGCTCGAGTCACGAGCTCAAAGCCACGACAGTGCCAAGCTGACAACAGCTGACAGTCGCCGCCGACGGCTCACGACAGCTGACGAAACGGGAGAGGACCCAGGAGGTCTGAGATGAGCATCACCTCGAAGCTGCTGCCAGCCCCAGCCACCCTCAGCACCACCACCCTCGGCGCCATCCCGAGCGCGAGCACCCTGCGCACCACCACGCTGCTGGCACTGCTGATCCTGCCGGTGCTGCTGAGCGCAGGGTGCGCCGCCCCGCGCACCTCCAGCCGCTGCTTGCCCGCACCGCTGCAGCTGAGCCCGGACAGCATCGCCCCCGGCGGGCAGGTCACCCTCTCTAGCCCGCCGGCCCCCTGCGGCACCACCAACCCCGGCGGAGCCACCTACACCTTCATGCTCAGGTACGACCACATGCCCGACCCCACCGCCGACCCTGGCTCCGACAGTGCCCTGGTGCAGCTGGGGCAGCTGCAGGTACCCGCCGACGGAGCCTTCCAGACCCAGCTGAACATCCCCGCCGACGCCCCCGCCGGGCAGGCCACCCTCGCGGTCACCGGCAGCCGCCACGACGAGCCGTGCGAGGACGGCGGAAGCTGCGCCGCCTACAGCACTCTGCTGACCATCACCTGAGCACGCGTGATCACCGGACCCTGCAGGCTGAAATGAAGCGGCTTCCGGTCATGGCGCGGGCCGCGCCGCGCACGGTCATCCCGCAGTCCGCAAGGCCTGGGACTTCACGGTCATCCCGCAGACCTCGCGCGTTTAGGTCAGGCGGTGACCTCGGCGTGGTCGCCCTGGTCGTCGCCCCCATCGCCTCCGACCCGCACGCCGGCGCCCTCGCCGCCGTCCTCCGTGCCGTGCTCT
>NZ_JBJLSF010000106.1:0-14988 GCF_050871885.1 Kineococcus aridisoli
CGCGGTGCACCGCGCGAGATCACCGCCGGAGCGGGGACGCGGCCTCAGACGTGGGCGGGCGTCTGGGCGTGCTGGGCGCGGGCGCGCTCCAGGGAGCGCTTGCGCAGCGCCTCGGCCTGCTGGCCGATCTTGACCGCCTTCTCCTCGTCGCGGGTGAGGTTGCGCCCGGAGGACGGGTCGAAGACGTGCATGCGCGAGGGGTGGAACCACAGGTGCGCGGTGTCGCCGTCGCGCACGGCGCTCATCGCGTCCAGCGTGACGACGAGCTGGCTGCGCATGCTCTCGCCGTCGAGCTCGCGGTCGAGCTCGGCCAGCTGCTCGCGGGTCTCGGCGGCGGCCTCGAAGGGCACGTAGGCGTACAGCTCGTTGCCCAGCCACTCGGTGACGTCGACCTGCGCCTGGAAGGTCACCGCGCCCGAGGGGGCGTCGGTCACCTCGGCGTCGTCGAAGTGCTCCGGGCGCACCCCCACGATGAGCAGCTTGCCGTCGTGCTCGGCGCCGACGGCCGCCGGCCGGGGCACCTCGCAGAACGGCAGCTGCAGGCGGTCGCCGGCCACCCGCGCGGGCAGGAAGTTCATCGGCGGGGAGCCGATGAACCCGGCCACGAACAGGTTGACGGGCTGCTCGTACAGCTCGCGCGGGCTCGCCACCTGCTGCAGGACGCCCTTGCGCAGCACGGCCACCCGGTCGCCGAGGGTCATCGCCTCGGTCTGGTCGTGGGTGACGTAGAGCGTCGTCGTGCCCAGCGAGCGCTGCATGCGGGCGATCTCGGTGCGCATCTGCCCGCGCAGCTTGGCGTCCAGGTTGCTCAGCGGCTCGTCGAAGAGGAACGCCTTGGCGTCGCGCACGATGGCGCGCCCCATGGCCACGCGCTGGCGCTGCCCCCCGGACAGGTTCGCCGGCTTGCGGTCGAGGTGGTCGTTGAGCTCGAGCATGTCCGCGGCGCGCTGCACGCGCTCGCGGACCTCGCTCTCGGGCACCTTGGAGTGGTTCAGCCGCAGCGGGAAGGCGATGTTCTCCCCCACCGTCAGGTGCGGGTAGAGCGCGTAGTTCTGGAAGACCATGGCCAGGTCCCGGTCGCGGGGAGCGAGGTCGTTGACGCGCTTGCCGTCGATGAGCAGGTCGCCGGAGGTGATGTCCTCCAGACCGACGACCATCCGCAGCAGCGTCGACTTCCCGCAGCCGGAGGGGCCGACGAGGATGACGAACTCGCCGTCGGCGATGTCCAGGCTCACGTCGTTCACCGCGGGGAAGCCGTCCCCGTACTTCTTGACGATGTTCTTCAGCTCGATGCGGGACATGCGATCAACCCTTCACGGCGCCGTTGGTGAGACCCGCGACGATCCGCCGCTGGAACACCAGCGCCAGCAGGACGACGGGGATGGTGACGATGACGGCCGCCGCCGAGATGGCGCCGGTCGGCTGGACGAAGTAGCTGGACCCGGTGAAGCTCGACAGCGCCGCCGGCACCGGCTGCGCCCGGGAGGTCGAGGTCAGCGAGAGCCCGAAGACGAAGTCGTTCCAGGCGATGAAGAACGCGATGATCGCGGTGGTGAAGACGCCCGGCGCGGCCAGCGGGACGATGACCTTGCGGAACGCCTGCCAGCTGGTGGCGCCGTCGACCTGGGCGGCCTGCTCCATGTCCCACGGGATGCCGCGGAAGAACGCCGACATCGTCCAGATGGAGATGGGCAGCGTCAGCGCCAGGTAGGGGATGATGAGGCCGGGGATCGTGTCGTAGAGGCCGACCCGGCGCCACAGGTTGAACAGCGGGGTCACCATCGTGATGACCGGGAACACCGCCACGGCCAGCGCCGAGGTGAGGACCATCCGCTTGCCGGGGAAGTCCAGGCGGGCGATCGCGTAGGCCGCGAACATGGCCAGCACGACGGCGATGAGGGTGGCGATCAGGCAGGTGATGACCGAGTTGCGCAGCGCCGGCAGGAACAGGTCCGAGCCGTTGCCGGCGAAGATCTCGTCGTAGTTGGCCCAGGTCGCGTCGGAGGGGAAGAACTTCCTGTCCGACAGCGCCGCCTCGGACTTGAAGCTCATCGACACGATGTAGGCCACCGGGACGACGGCGTACAGGACGATGAGGAGGGCGCCGAGGTACCAGGCGGTCTTCTCCTTGGTGGACATGGCACCCATCAGCCTTCTCCCCTCGCTCGGGCCAGGTCGACCTTGAACACCTTGATCGCCATGAAGCAGATCAGCAGGACGCAGACGAACAGCAGGACCGACACCGCCGAGCCGAGACCGATCTCCAGGCGGCTGATGGTCTGGTTGTAGGCCACCGACGAGACCGTCTCCGTCCCGGCGGCGCCGTTGGTCATGATGTAGACGTTGTCGAAGATGCGGAACGCGTCGAGCGCGCGGAACAGCAGGGCCACCATGATGGAGGCCTTCATGTTCGGCAGGGTCACCCGCCACAACCGCTCCCAGGCCGTCGCCCCGTCGACCTTCGCGGCCTCGGTCATGTCCGAGGGGACCTGCGCCAGGCCCGCCAGCAGCAGCAGCGAGATGAACGGGGTCGTCTTCCAGATCTCCGACAGGCAGATGACGGTCAGCGCCGTCCACTTGTTGGCGAACCAGTCGAAGTCCCCCAGCCCCAGCAGGGTGTTCATGAACCCCGTCGTCAGGCCGAACGCGTACTGCCAGGCGTAGGCGGAGACGACGGTGATGATGGCGTAGGGCACCAGGATCGCCGTGCGCACGATCGGCCGCAGCCAGCCGAGCACCTTGTGCATCACCATCGCCAGCGCGAAGCCGATGACGAGCTCCACCGCGACGGTGACGACGGTGATGAGGGCGGTGTTGCCCAGCGCCCGCCACCACAGGGAGTCGGTGAGGATGACGCCGTAGTTCTTCAGCCCCACGAACTCCCGGTCGTCGGGGGCGGTGAGGCGGAAGCTGAACAGCGACTCGTAGAGCGCCTGCAGGATCGGGTACCCGGTGACGGCGACGAGGATGACGAACGCCGGCCCCGCCAGGTACCAGCCCAGCCGGGCCTCGGAGCGCGACTTGTCGCTCTTGCGCCCCCGCTTGGGGGCCGGCGAGGTGACGGAGACGTCGCCCGCCGTGCGCGTCTGCATGGTGCTCACAGCAGCTTCTCCCCTCGCAGCACCTGCTGGATGTACTCCTGCGCCGCCGCCGGCGTGCCCTCGTCCACCGAGGCGACGGGCTGCCACTGGTCGGCGATGCCCTGGCTGACCTCGTTGTAGTAGGCCGTCTGCGGCCGCGGCGCCGCCGCCTGCAGCGAGGTGCGGATCGTGTCGTACATGGGGTACGCCTCCTGCACCGCCGGGTCGTCGTAGACCGACTCGCGGGCGGCGGGGTTGCCGTCGGAGACCATGTACGCCGCCTGGTTCTCGGCCGAGACGATGCACCGCAGCGCCTCGAAGGCGGCGTCGCGGTGCTCGGTGAACGCGCCGACGCCGACGTCGATGCCGCCCAGCGGCGGCGCGGCCGGCTGGTCGGCGCTCATCGCCGGGTACGTGGTCCAGCCGTAGTCGTCGAAGACGGCCTGGTCCATCGTGCCCTCCTCGGCGGCCGCCTTGCCCTGGGCGTAGACGAACGGCCAGTTCACCATGAACGCCGCCCCGCCCTGCTGGAACAGGTTCGCCGTCCCCGCCTCGTCGCGGTTGTCGATGCCGGGCCCGCCGACACCGGCCGCGGTGATGTCCTGCATGACCTTCGCGGCGGCCGCGCCGGCCTCGGTGTCCAGCCCCAGGCGGATGTCCGGCCCCTTGGCGTCCGGGTTCTCGATGACCTGCCCGCCCGCGGAGGCGATCATGGCGTTGACCCAGACCGTCATCGACTCCGCGCGCTGGCCCTGCACGCCGATCGCGGTGCCCTGCGACTGCGCCGCCTGGATCAGCTGCTCCCAGGTCACCGGCTTGGTCATGTCGAGCCCCGCGGCCTGCGCCACCGACTTGCGGTACCACAGCAGCTGCGTGTTGGCCCAGAACGGCGCCGCGACCAGCTCGCCCTTCCAGCTGGCCCCCTGCACCGCGCCCTCGACCACGCCCTCGGACAGCTCCGCCTGCAGCTCGGCCGGGATCGGCGCGAGGAAACCGGCCTCGGCGGTCTCCGGCACGAACACCGGGTCCAGGCTCATGAGGTCGATCGAGGCGTCGTTGCCGGCCAGGCGCCGCATGAGCTGCTCGCGCTGCGCGGCAGCGTCGCTGGGCAGGATCGACACGTCGATGGTGTACGCACCGCCCGACGCCTCGCTGCACGCCTGCGCGATCGTCTGCTGCCCCCCGTTGTCGGGGTTGATGTACCAGTTGAGCGTCGGAGTCCCCGACGCCGTGGACGAGCCTCCGCACGCCGCCAGGCCGCCGGCGAGCGCGATGCCGATGCTCGCCGCGCAGACGCGGGTGCGCCATCTCCCTGCCACAGCCCCTCCTCGGACCTCGTCGTCGCCTGCGCGGCCGCCACCGTGGTGGTCGCCGCGCCGTCGGCTGCTGTGCGCCATGCCTACACCTGCTCTCCACACCCCGCTACCCGGAGATCGCCGCGGCGGCCGATCGTGAGCGGGCTGTGATCGGGCACGGGCCGGGCGGGCCGCCGGCGGGGCTCCGGCGGGGGTGCGCGCCCCCCGGACGAGGGTCCGCGCGCCCGGCGCGCGGCAGTTGGCAGGATGGGCCCCATGGCCAGTGAAGCCCTCCGCAGCGCACCCGACGCCCGGCACAGCAGCGACGACGCCGGCGAGTACCGCACCGAGCACGACACCATGGGGGAGGTCAGGGTCCCCGCGGCCGCCAAGTGGCGCGCCCAGACGCAGCGGGCGGTGGAGAACTTCCCGCTGTCGGGCACCGGCCTCGAGCGCGCCCACGTCGAGGCGCTCGCCCGCATCAAGAAGGCCGCGGCGCTCGCCAACGCCGAGCTCGGCGTCCTCGAGCGCGACGTCGCGCAGGCCATCGCCGACGCCGCCGAGGAGGTGGCCACCGGCCGCTGGGACGCGGAGTTCCCCGTCGACATCTTCCAGACCGGCTCGGGCACCAGCTCCAACATGAACGCCAACGAGGTCATCGCGACGCTGGCCACCGAGCGGCTCGGCGCGCCCGTGCACCCCAACGACCACGTCAACGCCTCGCAGTCCTCCAACGACGTCTTCCCGACCTCCGTGCACGTCGCGGCGACCTCGGCGACGGTGAACGAGCTCGTCCCCGCCCTGCAGCACCTCGCGGCGTCCCTGCGGCGCAAGGCCGGGGAGTTCGCCACCGTCGTGAAGTCGGGGCGGACCCACCTCATGGACGCCACCCCGGTGACCCTGGGCCAGGAGTTCGCCGGCTACGCCGCCCAGGTCGAGCGCGGCATCGAGCGGGTGCAGGCCACCGTCGTGCGGGTCGCGGAGGTCCCGCTGGGCGGGACGGCCGTCGGCACCGGCATCAACACCCCGCCCGGCTTCCCGCAGCGCGTCATCGAGCTGCTGGCCGCCGACACCGGGCTGCCCCTGACCGAGGCCGTCGACCACTTCGAGGCGCAGGGCGCGCGCGACGCCCTCGTCGAGCTGTCCGGGGCGCTGCGCGTCGTCGCCGTCAGCGTCACCAAGATCTGCAACGACCTGCGCTGGATGGGCTCCGGCCCGCGCACCGGGCTGGGCGAGCTGCGGCTGCCCGACCTGCAGCCGGGGTCGTCGATCATGCCGGGCAAGGTCAACCCGGTGGTCCCCGAGGCCGCGCTCATGGTGTGCGCGCAGGTCGTCGGCAACGACGCCACCGTCGCCTGGGCCGGCGCCAGCGGCTCCTTCGAGCTCAACGTCCAGATCCCCGTCATGGCCCGCAACGTGCTGGAGTCGGCGCGGCTGCTCGGCAACGCGGCGCGGCTGCTGGCCGACCGCACCGTCGACGGCCTGGAGGCCGACGTCGAGCAGTGCCGCCGCTACGCGGAGTCCTCCCCCTCGATCGTGACCCCCCTCAACCGGGTCATCGGCTACGAGGCGGCCGCCAAGGTCGCCAAGCACGCCGTCGCCACCGGCTCCACGGTGCGCGAGGCCGTGGTCGCGCTCGGCTTCGTCGAGCGCGGCGAGGTCAGCGAGGAGCAGCTCGACGCGGCCCTCGACGTGCTGTCGATGACGACGCCGAAGAAGGCCTGACCGGCAGGCCTGACCGGCAGGCCTGACCGGCAGGCCTGACCGGCAGGCCCGAGCGGGCGGCCCGAGCGCCGGCGCGCCGGTGGGAGCACCCGCCCCGACACTGGGCGGGTGCTCCCCCAGCTGCTGCTCGTCCTGCTGGGCGCCCTCGCCCTGACGATCGTCTCCGTGCGGCGCGGCTGGCAGGCGCCGCTCGTGCTGGCGGTCACCGGGGCGGCGGTGTCCTTCGTCCCCGGGCTGCCGCGCCTGGAGCTGCCCCCGGAGGTCATCCTCTCCGTCGTCCTGCCGCCGCTGCTGTTCTCGACGACGACGGACTTCTCCTGGCGCGGCTTCGTGCGCCGCTGGCGCTCCATCACCAACCTCGGCGTGCTGCTGGTCGTCGTCACGACGGCGGCCGTGGGCGCCGTGACGGCCTGGGCGGTGCCCTGGCTGGGCCTGGGCACCGCGCTGGTGCTGGCCGCGGTCGTCTCCCCGCCCGACGCCGTGACGGCCGTGGCCATCGGCGGCCGCCTCGGCCTGCCCACCCGCGTGCTGACGACCCTCAAGGGCGAGAGCCTCGTCAACGACGCCGCCGCGCTGACGCTGTTCTCCACCGCCACGGCCGCGGTGGCCGGCACGCAGACCGTCATCGGCGACCCGGTGCTCTTCTTCCTCTTCGAGGCGGCCGGCGGGATCCTCGTGGGGGCCGTGCTGGGCCGCCTGGTGCACGCGGTGCGGACCCGGCTGCACAACCCCGCGAACATGACGGCGCTGGCCGTGCTGACGCCCTTCACCGCCTACGCGGTGGCCGAGGCGCTGGAGACCTCCGGGGTGCTGGCCGTCGTGGCGGCCGGCTTCGCGCTCTCGCGGCGCGCGGTGCGCACCGTCTACGCCACCCGCATCGCCGAGCGGGAGGTGTGGAACCTGCTCGACGTGCTGCTGGAGGCCTTCGTCTTCGCCTACCTGGGCCTGCAGTTCCGCTTCCTGCTCGAGGACGCCCTCGGCGCGGGGACCAGCGGCGCGGGCCTGCTCGGCGCGGGGCTGGTGGTGCTGGCGGCGGTCGTGGCCGTGCGGGTGCTCTGGGTCGCGGGCGGCGGGGTGCTCATGCGCCGGGTGCTGCACGGGCGCTTCTCCCCCGGCGGGCGCCACTACAGCCCGCGCGAGGACCTCGTCATCGCCTGGACCGGCATGCGGGGCGTGGTGACCCTCGCCGCGGCGGCCGGCATCCCCGAGCGCACGGCCGCCGGCGAGCCGTTCCCGCACCGCGCCGACCTGCAGGTGCTGGCGTTCGGCGTGGCGGTGGGGACCCTGCTGCTGCAGGGCTCGACGCTGCCCGCGCTCATCCGCCGGCTGCGCCTGGAGGCGCCGGAGGAGACCACGTGGCTGGACGAGCAGCGCCGGCGGGCGCGGGAGCTGGCCTCGCGCACCGGCCGCGAGGAGCTGACCAGGGCGCTCGACGAGGCGGACGACCCGGTCGAGCGGCACGTGGCGGAGCTGGTGCTGCAGCGCGCCGAGCAGCTGGCCGCGCTGCGCGAGGCCGACGACGCCGAGCAGGAGGGGGCCTCCGACGGCCGCCGGGCGGCGCGGACGGGGGTGGAGCTGCGGCGCAGGATGATCCGCGCGCAGCGGGAGGCGCTGGTGAGCGCCCAGGAGGAGGGCGCGATCGCCGAGGAGGCGGTGCGCGAGTCGCTGGACCAGCTGGACCTGGACGAGGCCTCGCTCTCGCACCGCAGCTCGCCGCGGTTGTGAGCCGGGCGCCCCGGCGGCTGCGGCCGGGGTGCGGGCCCGGACGCGCCGAGGGCGCCGGCCCCCGTGGGGACCGGCGCCCTCGGCGCGTGCTCAGCGGGTCAGCGCGAGTAGTACTCGACGACCAGCTGCTCGTCGCAGGTCACGGGGATCTGCTCGCGCACCGGCAGGGCGTTCACCGTGGCGGTGAGCTCCTGGCGCTCCACGGACAGCCAGCCCGGGATCTCGTTGTCGCTCCAGCCGCCCTCGGCGGCCACGATGAACGGGGTCTTCGCCTTGCTGCGCGGGGCGATCTCGACCGTCTGGCCGGGCACGACGCGGTAGGACGGGCGGTCCACGCGGCGGCCGTCGACGACGATGTGGCGGTGCACGACCATCTGGCGGGCCTGGTAGATGGTGCGGGCGAAGCCGGCGCGCCACACGACGGCGTCCAGGCGCGTCTCGAGCAGCTGGACCAGGTTCTGGCCCGTCTTGCCCGGCTTGCGCTTGGCGAGGTCGTACGCACGGCGCAGCTGGGTCTCGCTGACGTCGTACTGGAAGCGCAGGCGCTGCTTCTCGCGCAGCTGCGTGGCGTAGTCCGACGCCTTCTTCTGCTTGCGGCCGTGCATGCCCGGCGGGTACGGGCGACGGTCCATGTAGCGGGCGGCCTTCGGCGTGAGGGCCACCCCGAGCGCGCGGCTGATGCGCACCTTGGGTCGGGCGTTGTTCATTCTCTCTCCTGATCGTAAGGTGAGCCTGTCCTCAGTCGAGAGGTGCTCGACATCGGCTTCCGCCGACAGGACAGGACGATCGCGCTCCGAGGAGGCACTGTGACCCGGTGGACCACGGCACCGAAGGGTTCGGAGCGCACCGCTCCCCACTCTACGGGCTCCGCGGGGGTGCCCCCGACCGCGGCCACCTCCCAGCCGGCGCCCGGGGCCGGCCCCGCGCCCGTGCCGGTGCGGCCGACGCCCGCGCAGTGGGCGCGCACGCTGGCCGTGGGCACCGTGGCCGGCACGCTGCACCTGCCGCGCACCCCCGGCACCTGCCCGCACCACGCCGGTGGGCACGCCGGCGGGGACGCCGGGGCGGGCGCCGGGGCGGGCACCGGCAAGGGGGGCCGCACCGGCTCGCGCACGGAGACCCACCCCGTGCAGCACCTCACCGACGCCTGGGGCGGGCTGCTGCTGCTGGTGGACGAGGACAGCCCGCTGCAGCGCCGGCTGCTGGAGGTGGACGCGGACGACCGCTGGGACCGGGTGCCCGCCGTCCTGGACGTCCTCGACGTGCCGCCGGGGCAGGCGGCGCTGCCGAGGGCGCGCCTGAGCGTCACCGGCTGGGTCGAGGCCGTCGGCGCGGGCGACCAGCGGCGCCTGGCGGCGGCCGCCGCCGCGGTGCGCCCGCTGGGCGCGCTGCTGGACGTGGGCACCACGCGGCGGCTGTGGCGCCTGGAGGTGGCCGACGTCCGGGTGACGACGGCCTCCGGCGTGCACCTGCTGGAGGACGAGGAGTTCACCGCCGCGGCGCCGGACCCCCTCTACGACGACGAGGACGGCATCGTCACCCATGTCGAGGCCGTGCACCGCGACGCGCTCGTCGGCTGGGTGCTGGCCACCCTGCCGCCGGAGCGGGCGAGCGGGGCCCGCGAGGTCGCGGTGGTGGGCGTCGACCGCTTCGGCCTGGACGTCCTGGTCACCGTCGGTTCCTCGACGACGCTGCTGCGCGCCGCCTTCGCCGAGCCGGTGCGCCACGAGCACGAGCTGCCGCGCGCGCTGTGCCGGCTGTTCGCCTGCCCCTGCGGGGGCTCGGGCCCGCGCTCGGGCCTGCACGGCTGAGCGCCCCACCGCCCGTGCGGGCGGCGGGGCGCTCAGCGGCTGCGCAGCGGGCGGCTCAGTACCAGTTGTTGGCCTTGGAGTGCGACCAGGCGCTGCACGGGGTGCCGTAGCGGGCGTCGATGTAGCCCAGGCCCCAGGCGATCTGGGTGATCGGGTTGGTCTCCCAGTCGGCGCCGGCCGAGGCCATCTTGCTGCCGGGCAGCGCCTGCGGGATGCCGTACGCGCTGGAGGTGGGGTTGTCGGCGGCGTAGTCCCAGCCGCTCTCCTTGGTCCACAGCGAGTCCAGGCAGGAGAACTGCTCCTCGCCCCAGCCCCGTTCGGCGGCCATGGTGCGCGCGAGCGGGCGCGGGTCGCGCTGGGCGCTGCGGGTGGCCTCCTCGGCGGCCAGCCGGCGGGCCTCCTCCGCCAGCCGGGCGGCCTCGGCGGCGGCGGCCGCCTCGGCGGCCAGCCGCTCGGCCTCGACGCGGGCGTCGCTGGCGGCGCGCACCTGGCGGTGCTCGAACCAGGCGGCGGAGGTGGCGGTCTGCCGCTGCAGCTCGGCGGCCTGCAGGAGGCGGTCCGGGACGGCCGCCTCGGCCTGCGGGGCCGGGCCGGAGGTGAGCGCGGCGCCGGCGAGGACCGACGCGCTGACGGCGACGACGCCGGGGGCGGCGATCCACGACCAGCGGCGGCGGCTGCGCGCACGCAGCTCGCGGCGGCTCGCCGGGGCGGTGGCGCCGGTGTCCCGGGGGGTGTCCTCGAGGGTGGTCTCGGTGGTGCTGGTCTGCTCGTCCGTGAGCTCGCTGGGGCGGGAGAGCGGCAAGCCGGGCCTTCCGACGATCGTCCGGCCCACGCCCGGTCGAGCACGTCCACCTCGCGGACGGGTCGTCACCCGCCCCCGGCGGGGGTGGTGACCGCGGGACCCGGCCGACCGGTGCGGGCCGCGCGAGCGGCCTGCCGGTCGACGTCGCCGGCGCCCGCGGCGGTGCGTCCCGCCCGCGGTCGTCGACGGCCTCGAAGTGCTGTCAGCCGGGAACGCTGCCCCGCGGACGGGGGACAAGGCAAACGCCGAAGGGCTTGATCGTCACGGAGAGGTCACGGGTAAGCGACGTTCTGTCGACTTTTGTGGAACATCTCACACCGGATCCAGCGATCGCGGTGGTTTGACGCTGAACCACCGCCGGTGGTTCCCGGTGCGGAGGCGCCTCCTGCACCGGGAACCACCCGTCCCACCCGCCCCGCGCGTGACGGCGGGCGGCGGCTCAGGCCCCGAAGTCGGCCAGCAGCTCGGTGACGAGCGCCGCGACGGGCGAGCGCTCGGAGCGGGTCAGCGTCACGTGCGCGAACAGCGGGTGCCCCTTGAGGGCCTCGACCACCGCGGCGACGCCGTCGTGGCGGCCCACCCGCAGGTTGTCGCGCTGGGCGACGTCGTGGGTGAGCACGACCTTCGAGCCCTGCCCGATGCGCGAGAGCACCGTCAGCAGCACGTTGCGCTCCAGCGACTGGGCCTCGTCGACGACGACGTAGGAGTCGTGCAGCGAGCGGCCGCGGATGTGCGTCAGCGGCAGCACCTCCAGCATGCCGCGGTCGACGACCTCCTCCAGCACGTGCGGGGAGACCAGCGCCTCCAGCGTGTCGAAGACCGCCTGGCCCCAGGGGCCCATCTTCTCCGCCTCGGTGCCCGGCAGGTAGCCCAGCTCCTGCCCGCCGACGGCGTACAGCGGCCGGAAGACGACGACCTTCCGGTGCTCGCGGCGCTCCATCACCGCCTCCAGCCCGGCGGCCAGCGCGAGCGCGGACTTGCCCGTGCCCGCCCGCCCGCCGAGGGAGACGATGCTCACCGACGCGTCCAGCAGCGCGTCGAGGGCGATGCGCTGCTCGGCGGAGCGCCCGCGCACCCCGAACGCCTCGCGGTCCCCGCGCACCAGGCGCAGCTGCTTGTCGGCGTCCACCCGCCCCAGCGCGTGCCCGCGCGGGGAGGAGAGCACGACCCCCGTGTTGGTCGGCAGCTCGCGCGCCTCCTCGTGCTCCAGCCGCCCGCCCTCGTACAGCGCCGCGACCTCCTCGGCCGTCGCGGTCAGCTCCACGACCCCCGTCCACCCGGAGTCGGGGGCCAGCTCGGCGCGGTACTCGTCGGCCGTCAGCCCCACGGCCGACGCCTTCACCCGCAGCGGCACGTCCTTGGAGACGACCGTGACGTCGTGCCCCTCGTCGGCGAGGTTGCGGGCGACGGCGAGGATGCGGGTGTCCCCCGCCGTCGCCAGCGCGCCGTTGCGCAGCGCGGAGGGCAGCGAGGCCACGTCGGAGTGGTTCAGCTCCACGCGCAGGGTGCCGCCGGCCTCGCCCACGGGGATCGGCTCGTCGAGGCGGCCGTGCTCGACGCGCAGGTCGTCCAGCCGCCGCAGCGCCTCCCGGGCGAAGTAGCCCAGCTCGGGGTGGTGGCGCTTGCCCTCCAGCTCGCTGACCACCACCAGCGGCAGGACGACGTCGTGCTCGGCGAAGCGCCCCAGCGCGGCCGGGTCGGACAGCAGCACGGAGGTGTCCAGCACGAACGTCCTGCGCGCGGGGTCCGGGCGGCGGGTCGAGGCGGCCGCGGTGGTCGCGGCGGTCGGGGTGTTCGGCACGGCGGGGCTGGAGCTGGTGACCACGAACGTCTCCCGTTCCGGGTGCCCGGGGCGCACCCGCGCCCGGGCCTCCCTCAGCGGCGGCGGACCGGGACCTCAGGCTCCGTGCAGGAGACCCGGGGCCGGGCCTCCCCGCTGCGCTGGACAGCTCGCACGGCGACCTCCCGAGCGGGCGGCGGGCGCCACCCGGCGAGGCCGACGCTATCCGCCCCGGGCCCGCGCGCCGGGAGCGGACACGCCCGTCCGGGTGAGCCGGCGGGTGAGCGTCCGGTGACCTCGCGGTGACGCCCGGGGGTCCCGCCGCAGGGGTGGCCGCGCTCAGGCGCCGTAGCGGCGCTCTCGGGCGGCGTAGGAGCGCAGCGCGCGCAGGAAGTCGACCTTGCGGAAGTCCGGCCACAGGACCTCGCAGAAGTACAGCTCGGTGTGCGCGCTCTGCCACAGCAGGAAGCCCGACAGCCGCTGCTCGCCGGAGGTGCGGATCACCAGGTCCGGGTCCGGCTGGCCCTTGGTGTAGAGGTGCGCGGCGATGTGGTCGACGGTGAGCACGTCGGCCAGCTGCTCGATGGGCGTGCCCTGCGCGGCGTGCTCGCGCAGCAGCGAGCGGACCGCGTCGGCGATCTCCTGCCGGCCGCCGTAGCCGATGGCGACGTTGACCACGCCGCCGCCGATGTCGGCGGTCTCGCGCGCCAGGTCCCGCAACCGCTGCGCCGTCGCCGGCGGCAGCAGGTCCAGCGCCCCCACCGGGTGCACCCGCCAGCGGCGGGCCGCGGCCAGGCGGGCGACGCAGTCCTCGACGATGCCGATGAGCGGGGCCAGCTCCGACTGCGGCCGGTGCAGGTTGTCGGTGGAGAGCAGGTAGAGGGTGACGACCTCGATGCCCTCGTCGTCGCACCAGCGCATGAACTCGACGACCTTGTCGGCACCGGCGCGGTGCCCGTGCGAGCTGGGGGCGCCGAACGCCTTGGCCCAGCGGCGGTTGCCGTCGAGGATGATGCCCACGTGGCGCGGCAGGACGTCCGGGTCCAGCGACCGTTCCAGCCGCCGCCCGTACGCGCCGTAGAGGAGATCGCGGAGGCCCATCGGCGCTCACCGTATACCTCGCCGCCGCCGCGGCCCCGGGCCGTGCCCGCCGGCCGCGCACCCGCGCCCGCGCCCGGCCGGCGCCGCTGCCGCGCAGGACCCGTGCACCCGCGCGGGCGAGCCGTCCTTGACCGGTTGCGGGCGCGACCATACTGTCGCGTCACGGTGACGACGACGTCACCGGCGGGCAGCCGCGACCACGCGGCCCGTCGCAACGGAGAGCAGAGTGGACCGCACCCCCACGTCCCGTCGTTCCATCCTCACCCTGGCCCTGGCGGCACCCCTGGCCGTCCCGGCGCTCGCCTCGTGCGGCGGCTCGTCGGGGCCCGGGCAACCCGCCGAGGGCGGCGCCAGCATCTGGATCCTCACGGGCCAGCCCGCCGAGGGCATCCGCACCGACTCCATCGACGCCTTCAACGAGGCCAACCCGGACGGTCAGCTGACCGTCTCCTCGTTCCAGAACGACGCCTTCAAGGCCAAGATCAAGACCGCCATCGGCGCCGGCGAGGCCCCGACGATCATCTGGACCTGGGGCGGCGGCGGCCTGCGCAACTACGTCGAGAACGGCCAGGTCGAGGACCTCACGTCCTTCTTCGAGGAGACCCCGGAGCTGAAGGACAAGCTGTTCGAGAGCGCCTTCGGCGCCGCCACGGTCGACGGCAAGGTCTACGCCGTGCCGTGCGAGGACGTCTCGCCGATCGTCCTCTTCTACAACAAGCGGGTCTTCGAGAAGGTCGGCGCGCAGCCCCCCACCACCTGGGGCGAGGTCATGGAGCTGGTGCCGGTCTTTAACGCCGCCGGCATCGCCCCGTTCTCGCTGGGCGGGCAGTCGCGCTGGACGAACATGATGTGGCTGGAGTTCCTCTACGACCGCATCGGCGGCCCCGAGGTGTTCCAGGCGGTCTTCGACGGCCAGCCGGACGCCTGGTCGCACCCGGCCTCGATCGACGCGCTCACCAGGCTGCAGGACCTCGTGCGCGCCGACGGCTTCATCAAGGGCTTCGCCTCCATCACCGCCGACTCCAACGCCGACCAGGCGCTGCTGTACACCGACAAGGCCGCGATGATGGTCCACGGCACCTGGACGTACGGGAGCATGAAGTCCGACGGCGGCGACTTCGTCACCGGCGGGCACCTGGGGTGGATGAACTTCCCGCCCGTCGAGGGCGGTGCGGGCGACCCGAGCAACACGGTCGGCAACCCCTCGGCCTACTACGCGCTGTCCTCCAAGGCCACCGAGGAGGAGAAGACGGCCGCCAAGAAGTACTTCGCCGAGGGCCTCAACACCGACGAGACGACGAAGGCGTGGATCTCGGTGGGCTCGGTGCCGATCGTCAAGGGCTCCGACAGCCAGTTCTCCTCCTCCGAGGACGCCGACTGGCTGCAGTTCGTCTACGACGTCGCCAGCGGGGCGGCCACCTTCACCCAGTCCTGGGACCAGGCGCTGTCGCCGACGGCGGCCGAGGCGCTGCTGGACAACATCGAGAAGCTCTTCGGCCTCTCGATCACCCCGCAGCAGTTCGCCGACGCCATGAACGCGGTCATCGGCTCCTGAGCCGCGCGGTGCCCGGGGCGGGGGGGGGGGGGGCGGGCGCGCCCGGGCCGCGGCGCGCCCCCCCCGCCCCCCGCACTGCGCCGTCGTACAGCGCCCCCACCCCACCCCCCGCCC
>NZ_JBJLSF010000107.1:0-14780 GCF_050871885.1 Kineococcus aridisoli
CACCAAATATTATGTGGGCCCGACCGGGGCCCCCCCGCCCCCCCCCCCCCGCCCCCCCCCGGGAGCGCGCCGTCGTCAGACGCGCCGACGCTTGGGCGGCCGGCAGCCGTTGTGCGGGCTGGGGGTGACGTCCTGGATCGCGCCGACCTCGAGGCCGGTCGCCTGCAGGGAGCGGATCGCGGTCTCGCGGCCGGAACCGGGGCCCTTGACGAACACGTCGACCTTGCGCATGCCGTGCTCCTGGGCACGGCGCGCGGCGGCCTCGGCGGCCATCTGCGCGGCGAACGGGGTCGACTTGCGCGACCCCTTGAAGCCGACCTGACCGGCCGACGCCCACGCGATGACCGCGCCCGTCGGGTCGGTGATCGAGACGATCGTGTTGTTGAACGTGGACTTGATGTGCGCGTGGCCGTGCGCGACGTTCTTCTTCTCCTTGCGGCGCGGCTTGCGCGCCGCCGTGGCCGTGCGGCTCTTGGGAGGCATGGTGTCCGGACTCCTGGTGGACTGCGGCGGTTGAGTTCGAGGGCGGGCCCGGCGCTGGTGGCGCGAGCCCGCGAGGCGACCCGGAGGGCCGCGCACTGCTTACTTGCGACCGGCCTTCTTCTTGCCGGCCACGGTGCGCTTCGGGCCCTTGCGGGTGCGCGCGTTCGTCTTGGTGCGCTGCCCGCGGACGGGCAGGCCGCGACGGTGCCGCAGACCCTGGTAGGTGCCGATCTCGACCTTGCGGCGGATGTCGGCGGCCACCTCGCGGCGGAGGTCGCCCTCGACGCGGTAGTTGCCCTCGATGTGGTCGCGCAGTGCGACGAGGTCGTCGTCGGTCAGGTCGCGGACGCGCAGGTCGGGGCTGACGCCGGTGGCTGCCAGCGTCTCCTTGGCCCTGGTGCGTCCGACGCCGAAGATGTACGTGAGCGCGATCTCCAGCCGCTTCTCGCGGGGGAGGTCGACGCCGACGAGACGTGCCATGCGGGATGGTCCCTCTTCTGTCGCGGAGGTCTGCCGCAGGACCTGCCCCGTCCGGCTCCGTGAGCTCTGCGGGTCCCCGGCCTCCGACCGGGGGTGTCACCCGGGGCGTCCCCGGGAGGGTCCTGCGATGGGTGCCACCGGTGCGGTGGCTGGCTGCTCGACGAGCGGGCCGGCTGCGTGCTGAGCGGACTCAGCCCTGGCGCTGCTTGTGGCGCAGGTTCTCGCAGATGACCATGACCCGGCCGTGGCGGCGGATCACCTTGCACTTGTCGCAGATCTTCTTGACGCTCGGCTTGACCTTCATCGTGTCTCCGGTCGTGCAGGCCGCACCCTCGAGGGAGCGCGGTCGGCGGCCAGTGTGGTGGTCACTTGTAGCGGTAGACGATGCGCCCGCGGGACAGGTCGTACGGGCTGAGCTCGACGACCACCCGGTCCTCGGGGAGGATGCGGATGTAGTGCTGCCGCATCTTCCCGGAGATGTGGGCGAGCACCTTGTGACCGTTGCTGAGCTCCACGCGGAACATCGCGTTCGGCAGGGCTTCGATCACGGTGCCTTCGATCTCGATGACGCCGTCCTTCTTCGGCATGTCCTCCGCTTTTCATCAAGTGTCGGTTCGGTGTCCGCCCGCCGTGCCCGTGAGGGCGCAAGGCATGGCGAACCGACTCTCAAGCTTACGCGACGGCGCGCCGAAGACGAAATCGGGTGAGCTTGCCCCGCGAGCCGGTTGCGGCGCAACCGGACACGCGGTCCGGCGCTCCGGCTCAGGCCTCGGGCACCTGGACGCCGAAGGCCGCGAGCTCCGCCGCGCCGCCGTCGGGCGCCGTGAGCACCCACAGGCCCTCCTCGAGGACGGCCACGGTGTGCTCCCAGTGGGCGGCGCGGCTGCCGTCGGAGGTGACCACGGTCCACTCGTCGGCGAGCACGTCGGTCTCGACGCCCCCGCGGGTGCACATCGGCTCGATGGCCAGGCACATCCCGGGCCGCACCTTCGGGCCCTTCTCGCGCACGCGGTGGTTGAGCACCTCCGGCGCCATGTGCATGGCCGTGCCGATCCCGTGGCCGGTGTAGCCGTCGACGATGCCCAGCCGGCCGCCGACGGCGTCCTCGACGGCCGCCCCGACGTCGCCGACCCGGCCCCGGGCGTCCAGGGCGGCGATGCCGGCCCACAGCGCCCTGCGGGTGGTCTCGACGAGCTCGACGTCAGCGGGGTCCGCGGGCTCGCCGACGATCGCGGTGAAGGCGGAGTCGCCGTGCCAGCCGTCGACGACCGCTCCCCCGTCCACGGAGACGACGTCCCCCTCGGCGAGCACCTGGTCGCCGGGGATTCCGTGCACGACGACCTCGTTGACCGAGATGCACAGCGTCGCCGGGTAGCCGTGGTAGCCGAGGAAGTTGGAGGTGCCGCCCCCGGCGCGGATGACCTCGGCGCCGATGGCGTCCAGCTCCCGGAGCGCGATCCCGGGCCGCAGGGCCGCGCGCACGCTCTCCAGGGCCGCGTGCGTCAGCAGCCCCGCCCTGCGCATCGCGAGGACCTGCTCGGGGGTCTTGAGCTCGATCCGTTCGCGTCCGAACACCAGCTGTCTCCTGCGGTCGATCGTGGGGCGGGGCGTCGTGCGGGCCGGCTCAGCCGTTCGGCAGGCCCAGCGCCGCCACCAGGCGGGCGGTGACCTCGGAGATCTCCCCCAGGCCGTCGACGCTGCGCAGCAGCCCGCGCTCGGCGTAGACCTTCACCAGGGGGGCGGTCTGCTCGGCGTAGACCTCCTGGCGGGTGCGGATCACGGCCTCGGTGTCGTCGCTGCGGCCCTGCTCGAGCGCGCGGCGGGTCAGCCGGCGCACCAGCTCGTCGACGTCGGCGGTGATCTCCAGGACGTGCTCGAGCTTGGCGCCGGCCGCGGCGAGCATGTCGTCCAGCTCGCGCACCTGGTCGGTGGTGCGCGGGTAGCCGTCGAGGATGAAGCCGTCGACGGCATCCGGCTGGGCCAGGCGCTCGCGCACCATGGCGTTGGTGACGCTGTCGGGCACGTACTTGCCGGCGTTCAGGTACTCCTCGACCGTCCGGCCCAGCTCGGTCTTGTCGGCCACGTTGGCGCGGAAGATGTCGCCGGTGGAGATGGCCGGCACCCCCAGGCGCTCCGACAGGAGCTTGGCCTGGGTGCCCTTGCCCGCACCGGGCGGACCGAGGAGGACGAGACGAGTCATCGCAAGAACCCTTCGTAGTTGCGCTGCTGGAACTGGGACTCGATCTGCTTCACCGTCTCGAGCCCGACCCCGACGATGATCAGGATCGACGTCCCCCCGAAGGGGAAGTTCTGGTTGGCATTGAAGAGCACGATGGCGATGAGCGGTAGCAGCGAGATGAGCCCCAGGTACAGCGATCCTGGCAGGGTGATGCGGGTGAGGATGTAGTCGAGGTACTCCGCGGTGGGCCGTCCGGCGCGCACCCCGGGGATGAAGCCGCCGTACTTGCGCATGTTCTCGGCGACCTCGTCCGGGTTGAACGTGATCGCGACGTAGAAGTACGCGAAGAAGATGATGAGCAGGAAGTACATGGCCATGTAGATCGGGTGGTCCCCGCGCACCAGGTGCTCGTTGATCCAGACGACCCAGCCCTCGTTCTGGTCGCTGAACTGGGCCACGAGGGCCGGCAGGTACAGCAGCGAGGAGGCGAAGATCACGGGGATGACGCCGGCCATGTTGACCTTGAGCGGGATGTAGGTCGTGGTGCCGCCGTACATCCGCCGGCCGATCATCCGTTTGGCGTACTGCACGGGGACCCGGCGCTGGGACTGCTCGACGGCGATGACGGCCGCGACGACCACCAGACCGACGAGGATGACCCCCGCGAAGGTCAGCCAGCCGCGCTCGCGGCCGATGTTGAGCAGCGAGGTCGGGAAGCCGGCGGCGATCTGGGCGAAGATCAGCAGCGACATGCCGTTGCCGACGCCGCGCTCGGTGACGAGCTCACCCATCCACATGATCAGGCCGGTGCCCGCCGTCATCGTGAGGACCATGAGCAGGATGGTCTGGATGCTCTTGTCCGGGACGACGTCGGCCGTGCAGGCGTTGTTGAACAGCCGGCCCGGGGTCCGCGCGATCGTCACGTACGTCGTCGACTGCAGGACCGCCAGGGCGATGGTGAGGTAGCGCGTGTACTGGGTCAGCTTGGTCGTGCCCTGCTGACCCTCCTTCTTCAGCGCCTCGAAGCGGGGGATGACGACGGTGAGCAGCTGGACGATGATGCTCGCCGTGATGTACGGCATGATCCCGAGCGCGAAGATGCTCAGCTGCAGCAGCGCGCCGCCGGAGAAGAGGTTGACCAGCCCGAGCAGGTCGTTGCCCGACTGCGCCAGCTCCAGGCACTGCTGCACGGCGGAGTAGTCGACGCCCGGCGTGGGCACGAAGGACCCGAGCCGGACCAGCACCACGATGCCGAGCGTGAAGAGCATCTTGCGGCGCAGGTCGGGCGTCCTGAAGGCACGGCCGATTGCGGTGAGCACTACAACCTCCTGCGCCGCGCTCCCCCGCGCGGCTGCGGGAGGACGGCATGGTCACTGACAGATCGGACGGTGGACCACACGGATCCACCCAGACCCTACAACGGCCCACAACGCACACGCGGCGGTAGCAGACGATCACTCGTCGCTACCGCCGCGCGTCCGTGCGGGGTGATCGCTCAGCGGAGGGTGGTGGACCCGCCCGCAGCGGCGATCTTCTCGGCCGCGGAGGTCGAGAACTTGTCGGCCGTCACCTGCAGGGCCACGGTGATCTCACCGGTGCCCAGCACCTTGACGGGCTGGCCCTTGCGGACCGCGCCCTTGGCCACGAGCTCCTCGACGCCCACGGTGCCGCCCTCGGGGAAGAGGGAGGTCAGCTTGTCGAGGTTGACGACCTGGTACTCGACGCGGAACGGGTTCTTGAACCCGCGCAGCTTCGGCAGGCGCATGTGCAGCGGCATCTGGCCGCCCTCGAAGGCCTCGGGCACCGAGTAGCGGGCCTTGGTGCCCTTGGTGCCGCGGCCGGCGGTCTTGCCCTTGCTGGCCTCACCGCGGCCGACACGGGTCTTGGCCGTGTTCGACCCCGGGGCGGGGCGCAGGTGGTGCAGCTTCAGGACGTGCTCGCCCGGCTGGTTCGCCATCAGTCGACCTCCTCCACGGTCACGAGGTGCGCGACGGTGTTGGCCATGCCGCGGATCTCGGGCTTGTCGTCCTTGACGACGCTCTGCCCGATCTTGTGCAGTCCGAGGCTGCGCAGCGTGTCGCGCTGGTTCTGCTTGCCACCGATGCCCGACTTGACCTGGGTGACCTTGATGCGTCCGGCCATCAGGCGGTCACCCCCGCGGCCTGGGCGCGCAGCAGCGCGACGGGGGCCACGTCCTCCACGGGCAGACCGCGGCGGGCCGCGACCTGCTCGGGGCGCTCGAGGCCGCGCAGGGCCTCGATGGTCGCGTGGACGATGTTGATCGCGTTGTCGCTGCCGAGGGACTTCGACAGGACGTCGTGCACGCCCGCGCACTCCAGCACGGCGCGGACCGGGCCGCCGGCGATGACGCCGGTACCCGGGGAGGCCGGGCGCAGCATGACCACGCCGGCCGCCTTCTCGCCCTGGATGGGGTGCGGGATCGTGCCCTGGATGCGGGGCACGCGGAAGAAGTTCTTCTTGGCCTCCTCGACGCCCTTGGCGATCGCCGCGGGCACCTCCTTGGCCTTGCCGTAGCCGACACCGACGGTGCCGTCGCCGTCGCCCACGACCACGAGGGCCGTGAAGCTGAAGCGGCGGCCGCCCTTGACGACCTTGGCCACGCGGTTGATGGTCACGACGCGCTCGACGAAGTTGCCGCGGTCGCCCGCGTCACCCCGCCCGCGCTGGTCGCGGCCGCCGTCGCGGCGGTCCCGACGGTCGTTCCCGCGGTTGTCGTTGTTGCCGCCGGCCGCACCGGCGCCGGCGCCTCGGCGCTGGGGTCCAGGCATCAGACGTTCCTCATCTCATCGGCTTCGTGGGTCATCACAGGGCCAGACCGGCCTCACGGGCGCCGTCGGCGATGGCCGCGACACGTCCCGCGTAGCGGTTGCCGCCGCGGTCGAAGACCACGGCCTCGATGCCGGCCGCCTTGGCGCGCTGACCGACGAGGAGACCGACCGCCTTCGCCTTGGCCGACTTGTCGTCGCCGCTGGCGCGCAGGTCCGCCTCCATGGTCGAGGCCGACGCGAGGGTGTGACCCGCCGCGTCGTCGATGACCTGCACGAAGACGTGCCGCGTGGAGCGGGTGACGACCAGGCGCGGGCGGACGGCGGTGCCGACGACCTTCTTGCGCACGCGGGTGTGACGACGCTTGCGCGCCGGCGCAGTGCCCTTCTGGGTGCGCTGGGTGGAGAGTCCCATCGTCACTTACCAGCCTTTCCGACCTTGCGACGAACCTGCTCGCCGGCGTACCGCACGCCCTTGCCCTTGTACGGGTCGGGCTTGCGCAGCTTGCGGATGTTCGCAGCGACCTCGCCGACCTGCTGCTTGTCGATGCCGGCCACCGAGAACCGGGTGTTGTTCTCGACCGCGAAGGTGATGCCCTCGGGCGCCTTCACGACGACGGGGTGGCTGAACCCGAGCGCGAACTCGAGGTCGGAGCCGCGAGGCGTGACGCGGTACCCGGTACCGACGATCTCGAGCCTCTTCTCGTAGCCCTGCGTCACGCCCTGGACCATGTTGGCCACCAGCGTGCGCGTGAGCCCGTGCAGCGCCCGGGAGGTGCGCTCGTCGTCGGGACGCGTGACCTGCAGCGTGCCCTCCTCCGTGCGCTCCACGCCGATGGGCGATGCCACGGTGTGCGTCAGCGTTCCCTTGGGGCCCTTGACCGTGACGGTCGAGCCGTCGATGGTCACGTCCACGCCCGAGGGGACGGGGATCGGGAGTCGACCGATGCGCGACATGAGTCCTCCTCCCTCACCAGACGTAGGCGAGGACTTCCCCACCCACGCCCTTCTTGTTGGCCTGCTTGTCGGTCAGCAGCCCGGACGACGTGGACAGGATCGCCACGCCGAGGCCACCGAGGACGCGGGGCAGGTTGGTCGACTTCGCGTAGACCCGCAGACCGGGCTTGCTCACGCGGCGCAGGCCGGCGATCGCACGCTCGCGGTTGGGGCCGAACTTCAAGTCCAGGGTCAGCTTCTTGCCGACCTCGGCGTCCTCGACGGTCCAGGAGGCGATGTAGCCCTCGGCCTGGAGGATCTCCGCGATGTGGGACTTGAGCTTGCTGTACGGCATGGAGACGGTGTCGTGGTACGCCGAGTTGGCGTTGCGCAGACGCGTCAGCATGTCCGCGATGGGGTCGGTCATCGTCATCGGGCTCGTCCGCCCTTCCTCACCGGGGTTTCCGCGACACGGAGTGCGTCGCGGACCTTCGGCGTCGTCGTGATGGGGTTCGTCACCAGCTGCTCTTCGTCACACCGGGCAGCTCGCCGGCGTGCGCCATCTCCCGCAGGCAGATGCGGCAGATGCCGAACTTGCGGAACACCGCGTGCGGTCGCCCGCAGCGCTGGCAGCGGGTGTAGCCGCGCACCTTGAACTTCGGCTTGCGCGCGGCCTTGGTGATCAGAGCGGTCTTCGCCACGGTCAGTTCTCCTTGAACGGGAAGCCCAGGGCGCGCAGGAGCGCACGGCCTTCCTCGTCGCTCGTCGCCGTCGTCACGACCGTGATGTCCATGCCGCGGACGCGGTCGATCTTGTCCTGGTCGATCTCGTGGAACATCGACTGCTCGTTGAGACCGAAGGTGTAGTTCCCGTGGCCGTCGAACTGCTTCGGCGACAGACCGCGGAAGTCGCGGATGCGCGGCAGCGCCAGCGACAGCAGCCGGTCCAGGAACTCCCACATGCGGTCGCCGCGCAGCGTGGTGTGCGCGCCGATCGGCATGCCCTCGCGGAGCTTGAACTGGGCGATGGACTTGCGCGCCCGGGTGACCTGCGGCTTCTGGCCGGTGATGGCCGTCAGGTCGCGCACGGCACCGTCGATGAGCTTGGAGTCGCGGGCCGCCTCGCCGACGCCCATGTTCACCACGACCTTGACCAGGCCGGGGATCTGCATGACGTTGCCGTAGGCGAACTGCTGGTGCAGCTGACCCTTGATCTCTTCGCGGTAGCGCTGCTTCAGGCGCGGCAGCGCGCGGGTCTCGGAGGTGGTGGTCATCAGATGTCCTTGCCGGAACGCTTGGCGACGCGGATGCGGTTGGTCTTGGTCCGGCCGTCGCGCTCGACCTGCTCGGTCCGGATGCCGACGCGGGTCGGCTTCTTCGTCTCCGGGTCGACCAGCTGGACGTTGCTGATGTGGATCGGGGCCTCGCGCTCGACGATGCCGCCCTCCACGCCCGGGCCGGCCTTGGTGTGGCGCTTGATCCGGTTCACGCCCTCGACGAGGACGCGGTCGGTCTCGGCCAGGACCTCGAGCACCTTGCCCTGCTTGCCGAGGTCGGAGGTCTTCGTGCCGTCGTCGTTGCGGCGGCCGCGGACGCGGGTGATGACCTGGACCAGGTCACCCTTCTTGATGCGGGTCTTGCCCATGGTCAGAGCACCTCCGGCGCCAGCGAGATGATCCGCATGAAGCGCTTCTCGCGCAGTTCGCGACCCACGGGCCCGAAGATGCGGGTGCCGCGCGGGTCGCCGTCGGCACGGAGGATCACCGCGGCGTTCTCGTCGAAGCGGATGTAGGAACCGTCGGCGCGCCGACGCTCCTTCTTGGTGCGGACGATGACGGCCTTGACCACATCGCCCTTCTTGACGTTGCCACCGGGGATCGCGTCCTTGACCGTGGCCACGATCACGTCACCGATGCCGGCGTAGCGGCGGCCGGAGCCGCCGAGCACGCGGATGCACAAGATCTCCTTGGCACCCGTGTTGTCGGCGACCTTGAGCCGCGACTCCTGCTGGATCACTCTCTACTCCTTCGTCGCGCCGGTTCTCGCGCTGCCCCTGGGGACGGCGAGCCTGGCCGAACGGACATGGGATCTGGGGGTGGGCCGCGGTGGCGGCCCACCCGAGGTCATCACGCGAACGCGCAGATCACTTCGCGCGCTCGAGGACCTCGACCACACGCCAGCGCTTGGTCGCCGACAGCGGACGGGTCTCCGCGATGAGGACGAGGTCGCCGACACCGGCGGTCTCGACCTCGTCGTGCGCCTTGACCTTCGTGGTGCGGCGGATGACCTTCGCGTAGAGCGGGTGCTTCACGCGGTCCTCGACCTCGACCACCACGGTCTTCTGCATCTTGTCGCTGACGACGTAGCCGCGGCGCGTCTTGCGGTAGCCGCGCTCGGTGGTCGTGGCAGTGGTCTGCTCGCTCACTTCGCAGCCTCCTTCGTGATCGGCGCCTCGGTGATGCCGAGCTCGCGCTCGCGCATCGTGGTGTAGATGCGGGAGATGTCCCGCTTAACGGCCTTCAGCCGGGAGTTGTTCTCCAGCTGACCGGTCGCGGACTGGAAGCGCAGGTTGAACAGCTCTTCCTTCGCCTTCTTCAGCTCGTCGACCAGCTTGGCGTCGTCGAACTCACGCAGCTCGTCGGCGCTCAGGCCCTTGGTCCCGATGGCCATCACTCACCACCCTCGCGGCGCACGATCTTGCACTTGACCGGCAGCTTGTGGATGGCGCGGGTCAGCGCCTCCGAAGCGACCTTCTCGTTGGGGAACGACAGCTCGAACATCACGCGTCCGGGCTTGATGTTCGCGATCCACCACTCCGGGGAGCCCTTGCCGGAACCCATGCGGGTCTCGGCCGGCTTCTTCGTCAGCGGCCGGTCCGGGTAGATGTTGATCCAGACCTTGCCGCCACGACGGATGTGGCGGGTGATGGCGATACGAGCGGACTCGATCTGGCGGTTGGTGACGTAGCCACCCTCCACCGCCATGATCCCGTACTCGCCGAACGTCACACGGGTACCGCCGGATGCCGCACCGCGCCGGGTGGGGTGGTGCTGCTTGCGGTGCTTGACGCGCCGTGGGATGAGCACGACTCAGGCCTCCGTTCCGTTGCTGCCCTTGCCGGTGACCGGCTGCGCGGCAGCGGTCCCGGTCGGAGCGGCACCGGCGGCCGCGGCCTCGGCCACGGGAGCGCTGGTGCCCTCCTGCGTCGGACGGCGACGGCCGCGGGCCTCGCCGCGGTCACCGCGCTCGCCGCGGCGCGGGGCGCGCGGAGCGGCGGCCTGCGACTGGGCGAGCTCACGGCTGGTGACGTCACCGTGGTAGATCCAGACCTTCACGCCGATGCGGCCGAAGGTCGTGCGGGCCTCGTAGAAGCCGTAGTCGATGTTCGCGCGCAGCGTGTGCAGCGGAACCCGGCCCTCGCGGTAGAACTCCGAGCGGCTCATCTCCGCACCGCCGAGGCGGCCGGCGCACTGGACCCGGATGCCCTTGGCACCCGAGCGCAGCGCGGTCTGCATCCCCTTGCGCATGGCGCGGCGGAACGAGACGCGGCTGGCGAGCTGCTCGGCGATGCCCTGGGCGACCAGCTGGGAGTCGATCTCGGGGTTCTTGACCTCGAGGATGTTCAGCTGCACCTGCTTGCCGGTCAGCTTCTCCAGCTCGCCGCGGATGCGGTCGGCCTCCGCACCGCGACGGCCGATGACGATGCCCGGCCGGGCGGTGTGGATGTCGACGCGCACGCGGTCGCGGGTGCGCTCGATCTCGACCTTGGAGATGCCGGCCCGCTCCATGCCCTTGGACATGAGGCGGCGGATCGCGACGTCCTCCTTGACGTAGTCGGCGTAGCGCTGACCGGTCTTGGTGGAGTCGGCGAACCAACGGGTCTTGTGGTCGGTGGTGATGCCCAGTCGGAACCCGTGCGGGTTGACCTTCTGCCCCATCAGCGGGTCCTCCTCGTCTTCTTGGCGCCGGCGACGGCGGGGGCGACGACCACGGTGATGTGGCTCGTGCGCTTCAGGATGCGCCCCGCGCGCCCCTGCGCCCGGGGACGGAAGCGCTTCATCGTCGGGCCCTCGTCGACGTGGATCGCCTTGACGACGTAGCTGTCCGGGTCGAACGCCTCGGAGTGCTTGTCCGCGAGGAACTTCGCGTTCGCGATGGCGCTCTCCACGAGCTTGCGCACCGGCTCGGCCGCCGCCTGGGGGGCGAAGGAGAGCACCGCGACAGCTTCAGTGGCCTGCTTGCCCCGGACGAGGTCGACGACTCGGCGCGCCTTCTGGGGCGTGACGCGGAGGTACCGCGTCTGCGCCTTGGCTTCCATCCCTGTCCTGCCTTCTGGTTTCGGTCTCGAAAGGTTGTTCGCGAGCCGGTGGCTCAGCGGCGACGGCCCTTGCGGTCGTCCTTCTCGTGGCCCTTGAACGTGCGCGTGGGCGCGAACTCGCCGAGCTTGTGACCCACCATCGCCTCGGTGACGAAGACGGGGACGTGCTTGCGGCCGTCGTGCACCGCGAACGTGTGGCCCAAGAAGTCCGGCGTGATGACCGAACGGCGGGACCAGGTCCGGATGACGTTGTGCGTACCGGCCTCGTTCTGGACGTCCACCTTCTTCTGCAGGTGGTCGTCGACGAACGGGCCCTTCTTCAGACTGCGAGGCATGGTGGCCTGATCTCCCTATCAGCGCTTCTTGCCGGTGCGGCGACGACGGACGATGAGCTTGTCGCTCTCCTTGCCCGGACGCCGGGTGCGGCCCTCAGGCTTGCCCCAGGGGCTGACGGGGTGACGGCCACCGGAGGTCTTGCCCTCACCACCACCGTGCGGGTGGTCGATGGGGTTCATGGCGACACCGCGGACGGTCGGGCGCTTGCCCTTCCAGCGCATGCGGCCGGCCTTGCCCCAGTTGATGTTGGACTGCTCGGCGTTGCCGACCTCGCCGATGGTGGCGCGGCAGCGGACGTCGACGTTGCGGATCTCGCCCGAGGGCATGCGCAGCTGGGCGAAGCGGCCCTCGCGGGCCACGAGCTGGACGCTGGCGCCGGCCGAGCGGGCGATCTTCGCGCCGCCGCCGGGGCGGAGCTCGATCGCGTGGATCACGGTGCCGACCGGGATGTTGCGCAGCGGCAGGTTGTTGCCGGGCTTGATGTCGGCCTCGGGGCCGTTCTCGATCCGGTCGCCCTGCTTCAGGCGGCTCGGCGCGAGGATGTAGCGCTTCTCGCCGTCCACGTAGTGCAGGAGCGCGATGCGTGCGGTGCGGTTGGGGTCGTACTCGATGTGAGCGACCTTGGCCGGCACGCCGTCCTTGTCGTGGCGACGGAAGTCGATGACGCGGTAGGCGCGCTTGTGGCCACCACCGATGTGACGGGTGGTGATGCGCCCGGTCGAGTTGCGGCCACCGGTCTTGGACAGCGGGCGGACGAGCGACTTCTCCGGCTCGGTCCGCGTGATCTCGACGAAGTCGGCGACGGACGAGCCGCGGCGGCCCGGCGTCGTCGGCTTGTACTTGCGGATTCCCATTGCAGCGATTCCTCGGGTTCGAAGGTGTCTACGGCGATCGTGCGAGCCCGGGGGCTCAGGCGACCGAGCCGCCGAAGATGTCGATCGTGCCCTCGCGCAACGTCACGATGGCCCGCTTGGTGTCCTTGCGCTTGCCGGTGCCGAACTTCGTCCGTCGGCTCTTGCCCTGCCGGTTCGCGGTGTTGACCGAGGAGACCTTGACGCCGAAGACCTTCTCGACGGCCATCTTGATCTCGGTCTTGTTCGCCGCCGGGTCGACGAGGAAGGTGTACTTGCCCTCGTCGATCAGGCCGTAGCTCTTCTCCGAGACGACCGGCGCGAGCAGGATGTCGCGCGGGTCCTTCTGGGTCCCACCGATGGCGCTCACAGGGTGCTCCCTTCGGACTCAGCCGCCACCGCGGTCGCGCTGCGACCCTTCGGCGGCCCCGCGACGAAGGCGTCCAGCGCCGCGCGGGTGAAGACGACGTCGTCGCTCTTGACGACGTCGTAGGTGTTCAGCTGGTCCTGCGGCAGCACGTGCACGCCGGCGAGGTTGCGCAGGCTCTTGGCCGACACCTCGTCGTCGCGGGTGAGCACGACCAGGACGTTCGTGCGGCCGGACAGCACCGAGAGCAGCTTGGCGGCCGTCTTGGTGGAGGGGGTCTCGCCGATGGCCAGGCCCTCGACCACGTGCAGGCGCTCGTGGCGCACCCGGTCGGAGAGGGCACCGCGCAGGGCGGCGGCCTTCATCTTCTTGGGGGTGCGCTGGGAGTAGTCGCGCGGCTGGGGGCCGTGCACGGTGCCACCGCCGGTGAACTGCGGGGCGCGCAGCGAGCCCTGGCGGGCGCGGCCGGTGCCCTTCTGCTTGTAGGGCTTCTTGCCGCCGCCGCGCACCTCGCCGCGCGTCTTGGTGGCGTGGGTGCCCTGGCGGGCCGCCGCGAGCTGGGCGGTCACGACCTGGTGGATCAGCGCGATGTTCGCCTGGCGGCCGAAGTGCTCGGCCGGCAGCTCCACGGTGCCGTTGGTGCCGCCGTCGGCGGTGCGCAGCGGGACGGTGATGGCGGCGGTCTGAGTCGTCGTCTCGGTCATGTGGCTCAGGCCTCCTTCACGCGCGCCTTGGACGCGCTCTTGACGAGCACGAGCCCGCCGCGGGGACCGGGGACCGCGCCCGTGATGAGCAGCAGGCCCTTCTCCGCGTCGACGGCCTGCACGGTCAGGTTCTGGGTGGTCTGGCGAGCCCCGCCCATGCGGCCGGCCATGCGCATGCCCTTGAACACGCGACCGGGGGTGGCGCAGCCGCCGATGGACCCGGGCTTGCGGTGGTTGCGGTGCGCACCGTGGGAGGCGCTGACACCGGCGAAGCCGTGACGCTTCATGACACCGGCGAAGCCCTTGCCCTTGGTGGTGCCGACCACGTCGACCGTGGTGCCCGCGTCGAAGACCTCCGCCGTGACCTCCTGGCCGAGCGCGTACTGCGCCGCGTCGGCGGTGCGCAGCTCGACGAGGTGGCGGCGCGGCGCGACGCCGGCCTTGGCGAAGTGGCCGGCAGCGGGCTGGTTGGCCTTGCGCTGCGCGATGGCCGTGGCGGCCAGCTGCACCGCTTCGTAGCCGTCGGTGGTAGTGGTGCGGATCTGGGTCACGACGTTCGGCTCGACCTTGACGACCGTCACCGGGACGACGCGGTTGTCCGCGTCCCACAGCTGGGTCATGCCGAGCTTGGTGCCGAGCACCCCTCGCACTTGCCTGTCGCTCATCGTGTGCAGTCCCTCAGAGCTTGATCTCGATGTCGACACCAGCCGGCAGGTCGAGTCGCATGAGCGAGTCGACCGTCTTCGGCGTGGGGTCGATGATGTCGATGAGGCGCTTGTGCGTGCGCATCTCGAAGTGCTCGCGGCTGTCCTTGTACTTGTGCGGCGAGCGGATGACGCAGTAGACGTTCTTCTCGGTCGGCAGCGGCACGGGCCCAGCGACCGAGGCGCCCGTCCGGGTCACCGTGTCGACGATCTTGCGCGCCGAGCTGTCGATGACCTCGTGGTCGTAGGCCTTGAGCCTGATGCGGATCTTCTGTCCCGCCATGGCGTCGTCTGACTCTCTCTCTTCGTACCGCTACTGACTCGCGCGCGGCGCGGAGCGCCTGTCCGGCGCTCCGACCCCCGAGGTCGGGCGTGTCGCGCTCTCGCACGAGGTGCACCCTCACCCGGTTGCCCGGTGTGGTCCTGTCGTCCTGTTCAGGTCTACCGTCCGCCGCCCGTACGAGACGTTCGACGTTCGCGGCTGCCGGCCACTCGGCGGGGGGACCCGCGGCGGCACAGCAACCCCGACAGTCTGCCAGACGACAGGCCAGCTTGGCGAATCGAGGCCGTCGGGGCGGCCGCGCGCGCTGATGACCACGGCCCGCTCACGACGAAGGGGCGGGTCCGGGTGGACCCG
>NZ_JBJLSF010000108.1:0-14719 GCF_050871885.1 Kineococcus aridisoli
CGGGTGGGCGGGTCCGCGTCGGCGGTGCCGGCGGTGCGGGCGGTGCGGGCGGGTGCGTCAGCGCACCGAGCGCATCCCGCGGCCGGCCAGCGAGGCCAGGTCGTCGCAGGAGTCCAGCACGAGGGCGAAGTCGAGGACGTCGTCCCAGGCGATGGTGGAGCCGGTGTGGACCTCCATGGCCTCGGCCGGGATGGTCCAGCGCTCGACGGCGACACCGCCGGAGACGAGCAGGGCCACGACGTCCTCGCCGGCCGGCTTGCGGACCTCGTCGGTGCACTTGGGGCAGTCGAATGCGTAGAACGAGCGCTCCTTGGCCGAGCAGACCACGAGACGGACCTGCTTGGGCGTGAGCTCGACGTCGCCGCAGCAGGGGCAGGAGGCCTTGATCGTGGTCATGGTGGCACCTTCCGGTTCGTGTGTGGTCCGGCGGCGCTCCCGCCGTCCGACAACCACTGCTTCGGCACGTCCTCGCGATGCCTTGAACGCCCTCTTCCGGCGAGGTTGACACACTCCGTCACTGTGTGCCTGCACTTCGTCACTACTGGTCACGGATCGGGGCGTCCGGGTGGTCGCCCGGCGGTTCAGGAGTACCGCTGCAGCGCCGCCAGGGCGCCCTCGCGCACCTGCACCGCGAGCTCCGGCGGGTCCACCACGCGCGCCCCCGCGCCCAGCCGCAGCAGCAGCCGGTGCACCCAGCGGGTGTCCGCGGTGCGCAGGCGCACGCGCAGCGCGGCCTCCTCCCAGCCGTCCTCGCCGGCCGGCTCCACCGCCTCCACCGGGTAGTAGTCGACGACCCAGGAGGCCTGCGGGGCCAGGTCCAGCGTCACCACCAGGTCGTCCGGGCTCGCGGTGAACAGGTCGGTGCCCACGTCGCGCGAGACCGCCTGCGGCGGGGGCGTGCCGTCGACGTCGAGCACCTCGGCGCGCTCGACGCGGTCGATGCGGAACAGCCGCACCCCCTCGGCGCGGTGGCACCACGCCTCCAGGTACCAGCGGCCCTCCACGCTCACCAGCCGCATGGGGTCGACGTCGCGCTCGGTGCGCTCGTCGCGGCTGGGCACCAGGTAGGCCAGGTGCAGGCGCCGCTTCTCGCGCAGCGCCCGCCGGCAGGCCTCCAGCACGACCGCGCTCTCGGCGTCGGTGCGCACGTCCACGGCCACCGCCCCGGCCGTCGCCGCCGCCTCGCCCGTGGCGGCCGACAGCTTGGCCATGGCCCCCTCCAGGGCCTCGCGGTCGTGCAGACCGGGCACCTGCTCCAGGGTGCGCAGCCCCACCAGCAGCGCCACCGCCTCGTCGACCGCCAGCCGCGCGGGCCGCGCGATGGGGTCGGCGTTGGACAGGTACACCCGACCGGAGTCCCACTGCGCGTCGATGAGGTCGTCCGGCAGGTGCCCGGGCGTGCCGCACACGAACAGCAGCTCCAGGTCGTGCACCAGGTCGTCGGTGCTGAGGCCGAAGTGCTCGGCCGCCTCCTCCAGCGGGATGCCCTGGTGGGTCAGCAGGTACGGCACCATCGCCAGCAGCCGCGACAGCCGCTCCGTCGACGCCCGCCCGCTCACGCGCCCACCCCCTGCTGCCGCACCGGTCCCGCACCCGGTCCCGCACCCGGTCCCGGTCCCAGCCCCGCCGCGCCCCGCAGCCGGCGCACGACCGCCTCCCGCAGCTGCGGCGGCTCCAGGACGACGACGTCCGCGCCGTAGCTCGCGATCTCGTCCGCGCTCGTCTCCACGTCGCTGACGTCCACCACCACGACGTCCTCCCCCGCGCCCTCGCCCGCCGCGCCCGGCCCCGGTTCCACCGACGTCGCCCGCCGGCGCAGCGCCAGCCCGGCGCCCGAGCGCACGAGCAGCCGCGCCGGTCGCGTCTGCACCGTCCCGACCGTGCCCGCCACCACCTCGCGCGGGTCGACGCCCTCGGGCACCCGGTAGGAGCCCGGGCGCCCGATGCGCTTGACCGCCGAGGACACCCGCGACAGCCGGAAGACCCGCGAGTCGTCGCGGTCGCGGTCGTGGCCCACCAGGTACCAGCGCCCGTGCCAGCTGACGATCGCCCAGGGCTCCACGTGCCGCACCGAGGGCTCGCCACCGGCGCGGCGGTAGGTGAAGGAGACCGGCGCGCGGTCGCGCGTGGCCGCGTACAGCGGGTCGAAGGCCGGCTCGCTGGTGCGCACGCGCGGCTCCAGGCCCACCAGCGAGGACTCGTCGGGCTCCACGCCCAGGCTGCGCAGCTTCACCAGCGCCCGCGTCGCCGGGCCCGCCAGGCTCGCCTGCTGCCACACCCGGCTGGCCAGCGACAGCACCGCCAGCTCCCCCGGGGTGAAGCGGATCTCCGGCAGCGCGTACGCGTCGCGGTCGATGCGGTAGCCGGCCTCGTCCTCGAACAGCGGGTCCTCGCCGCCGGTCTCCAGCGGCACGCCGAGCTCGCGCAGGTCCTCCTTGTCGCGCTCGAACATGCGCTCGAAGGCCGTCGTCGTCGCGCAGTCGGCGTACTGCGGCACCGCGGTGCGGATCTGCTCCTTCGTCAGCCAGCGACGGGTGGCCGACAGGGCGATGACGAGGTTGAGCAGCCGCTCGGTGCGCCGCGCGCCGCGGGCGGCGGCGGCGGCACCGCCCGGGCTGCTGCTGGTCGCAGAGGTCATGGTGATCGGACGCTACCCGACCCACCGCCGCGGGCAACCCCTCGTACGCTCAGGGCGTGACGATCAGGTGGCGCTCGGCCACGGTCCGGCGGCTCACCGGCGGCTGGCCCGGGGCGGTGGAGCTCCTCGCGACCCTGGACGGGGGTGCGGGCGCCGACGCGGGCGCCGAGGTGAAGGCCCTGGCCCACCCCGACCTCGTCGGCACCCCCCGCCCCGGCGACCGCGTCCTGCTCAACACCTCGGCGCTGGCGCGCGGGCTGGGCACCGGCGGCTACGCCCTCGTCGTCGCGCTGCCCGACGCGCTGCCCGCCGACCCGCCCGCGGGCCCCGGCCACCTCGTCAAGGCCCGCTACACCCCGTTGCAGACGATGGTGCTGGGCGCCGACGACCAGGAGTCCCCCCACCACGAGGTCCTCGCCGACGCCGACGACCTCGCCGGCACCCCCGTCGTCGTGGCCGACCTGCACTCCGCGCTGCCCGCGGTGGTGGCCGGGGTGCGCGCCGACGCCCCCGGGGCCCGCGTGGCGTACGTGCTCACCGACGGCGGCGCTCTGCCGGCGGCCTTCTCCCGCGCCGTGGCGGGGCTGCGCGAGGCGGGCTGGCTGGCCGCGTGCATCAGCACCGGCCAGAGCTTCGGCGGCGACCTGGAGACCGCGACCGTGCACACCGGGCTGCTGGCCGCCCGCCACGTCGTGGGCGCCGACGTCGTCGTCGTCGCCCAGGGGCCGGGCAACCTCGGCACCGGGTCGCGCTGGGGGTTCTCCGGCGTCGCCGCCGGCGAGGCGCTCAACGCCGCCGCCGTCCTCGGCGGGCGGCCCGTGGCGGCGCTGCGGGTCTCCGAGGCCGATCCGCGTCCGCGCCACCGCGGCGTCTCGCACCACTCCCTGACCGCCGTCGGGCGGGTCGCGCTGGCACCGGCCGACGTCGTGGTGACCGACGCCCCCGGCGACTTCCACGACGGGGTGCGCGCGCAGGCGCGCGGGCTGTGCACCGGCGGCGGGGGGCGGCACCGCTACGTGCGGGTGCCGCGGGAGGGCCTGGACGCGGCGCTGGCGACCAGCCCGGTGCGGCTGTCGACGATGGGCCGGGGCCTGGAGGCCGACCGGGCCGGCTTCCTGCTGGCCGCCGCCGCCGGCCGCCACGCGGCCCGCCTGCTCGGCGCGGGCACCCCCGCCTGACGCACGACGGCCCCGCGGCGGCGGCCCCCCGCGGGGGACCACCACCGCGGGGCCGGTCAGCGGTGGGTCAGCTCACTTCACGTCGACGAGGTCGACGACGAAGATCAGGGTCTCGCCGCCCTTGATGGCGCCGCCGGCGCCGCGGTCGCCGTAGCCCAGGTGCGGCGGGATGACGAGCTTGCGCCGGCCGCCGACCTTCATGCCGGCGATGCCGCGGTCCCAGCCCTGGATGACCATGCCGGCGCCCAGGGGGAAGTCCAGCGGCTGACCGCGGTTCCAGGAGGAGTCGAACTCCTCGCCGGTGCTGAAGGCCACGCCGACGTAGTGCGCGCTGACGGTGCGCCCGGGGGTGGCCTCGGCGCCGTCGCCGACGATCTCGTCGGTGATCTCCAGGTCGGCCGGCGGCTGGCCCTCGGGGAAGTCGATCTCGGGCTTGGTGCGGTCGGTCACGGGGGGTCCTCCGGGGATCGGGTCGATCGGGTCGGTCGAGTCGGTGGAGCGGGTCAGTACGCGTCGAGGACGTCGACGACGAACACGAGCGTGCCCGCGGGCTGCTGCGGGCTCGCCGGCTGGTCACCGTACGCCTCGGCCCCGGGGATCACGAGCAGCACCCGGCTGCCGACGGCCTGGCCCACCAGGCCGCTGTCCCAGCCCTTGATGACGTTGCCCTGGCCGATGACGAACTCGAACGGCTCGCCGCGCGACCAGGACTGGTCGAAGACGCTGCCGTCCTCCAGGCGGGCGCCGAGGTACTGCACCTTGAGGTTCTGGCCGCTGGTGACGGCCGGGCCGGTGCCCTGGATCAGCGGCTGCGCCACGGTCTGCGCCGGCGGCGTCCGGTCGGTGATCGTGAAGCCCGTGGGCACGCCCTTCTCGTCGGTCGTGACCGTCGGCAGGTCGGCGGGCGGGGTGACCGGGGTGCCCTCGGCCATCGCGGGGACGATGCGCACGACGTCGGCGACGACGACGATCGTGGTCTGCGCGTCGACGCCCTCCTTGCCGAACTGGGTCACGGCCTCGCCGAAGCCGTCGTCGGGGGCGATGGCGATGACGAGGCGGTCGCCGACGTGGGAGCCGACGAAGCCGCGGGCCAGGCCCTTGGTGATGTTGGCCAGCTCGAAGCGGGAGTCCGTCTTCCCGTAGCTGGAGTCCAGCTCCTCGCCGGTGGAGCCGGCGTAGAGCGCGTAGGCGAACTGGACCTCGTCGGTGGCCGCCACCTCGGCACCGCTGCCGGGGGCGACGACCTTGCGGGTGGTCTCGGTGACCTCCAGCGGTGCCGCGACCTGCACCGTCGGCTTCACGGTCGGGTTCACCTCACCGGTGACCGTGACGGCCAGGGCGTCGTCGGTGGCGGCGGGCTCGATGGTCGCGGCGGAGGCGGACGCCGACGCGCTCTGCTCGGCCGCGCTGGGGGTGTCCTGCTCGGACGCGCAGGCGCCCAGCACCAGGGACACCGCCAGGGCGGCGGAGGCGGACAGGACGGCGGTACGGCGGCGCACGGAAGTCCTCACATCTCGTCGGGTCGAACTTCCCCACCCTAACCGGGCATCCTGTGCGCGGGCCGCCCGACCGTCACATGCTGTCGATGAGCCGCTCCACCCGGTCGTCGACGGCCTTGAACGGGTCCTTGCACAGCACCGTGCGCTGGGCCTGGTCGTTGAGCTTCAGGTGCACCCAGTCGACGGTGAAGTCGCGGCGCTTCTCCTGCGCGGCGCGCACGAAGTCGCCGCGCAGCTTGGCCCGGGTCGTCTGCGGCGGCACGCTCAGCGCCTCGAAGACCTCGATGTCGGAGCAGACGCGCTCGGCCATCCCGCGCGCGGCGAGCATGTAGTGCAGCCCCCGCTTGCGGTGGATGTCGTGGTAGGCCAGGTCCAGGCGCGCGATGCGCGGGGAGGTCAGAGGCAGGTCGTGCTTGGCCATGTAGCGCTCCAGGAGCTTCTTCTTGATGACCCAGTCGACCTCGCGGTCGACCAGGGAGAAGTCCTGGGTGGCCACCGCGCGCAGCGCCCGCTCCCACAGGTCCAGCACGCGCTTGACCGTGGGCGTCTGCAGCCCGCGGTCCTCGACGAACTCCTTGGCCCGCTCCAGGTACTCCTCCTGGATCTCCAGGGCGCTGGCCTCGCGGCCGTTGGCCAGGCGCACCGGCTTGCGGCCGGTGGTGTCGTGGCTGATCTCGCGGATGGCCCGGATCGGGTTCTCCATCGTCATCTCGCGCAGCGGCACGCCCTCCTCGACCATCCGCAGGACGAGGTCGGTGGCGCCGAGCTTGAGCATCGTCGTCGTCTCGGACATGTTGGAGTCGCCGACGATCACGTGCAGGCGGCGGTAGCGCTCGGCGTCGGCGTGCGGCTCGTCGCGGGTGTTGATGATGGGCCGGCTGCGGGTGGTGGCGCTGGAGACGCCCTCCCAGATGTGGTCGGCGCGCTGGGAGAGGGAGAACGCGGCCCCGCGGGGCGTCTGGACGACCTTGCCGGCGCCGACGATCAGCTGGCGGCTGACCAGGAAGGGGATGAGCACGTCCGAGAGGCGGCCGAACTCCCCGTGCCGGGAGACGAGGTAGTTCTCGTGGCAGCCGTAGGAGTTGCCCGCGGAGTCGGTGTTGTTCTTGAAGAGGAAGACCTCCCCGGCGATGCCCTCCTCCTCCAGGCGCCGCTCTGCGTCGGTGAGCAGGCCCTCCAGGGTGCGCTCGCCGGCCCGGTCGTGGACGACCAGCTGGCGCACGTCGTCGCACTCGGGCGAGGCGTACTCGGGGTGCGAGCCCACGTCGAGGTACAGGCGCGCCCCGTTCTTGAGGAACACGTTGCTCGACCGTCCCCACGAGACGACCTTGCGGAACAAGTACCGGGCCACCTCGTCCGGGGACAGCTTGCGCTGCCCCTCGAAAGCACAGGTGACGCCGAACTCGGTTTCCAGCCCGAAGATCCGGCGATCCATTGCTCCACCATAGGCACTGGCGCCTCCTGCGGCGCAGTGAAACGCGTCATGTCGGGCCGGTGGCGCGCCGGTGCCGGGGCAGCGGCGCGCCCGCGGCTCAGCGCTCCGGCGGGGTGTCCGGTCCCGGCTGCTGCTCGCCGGCGGCCGGCGCGGCGGCCGCCTCGGGGGCGGCGAGCAGCTGGGCGAGGGTGCCGGCGCCCAGGCGGCGGAAGGTGCGGCGCTCGCGGGCGCGGTCCAGCACGGCGACCTCGAGCTGGTCGGGGGCGATGGCGCGCGGCCCGCCGCCGGCGGCCTCGGCGGCCGCGTCGGAGCCCAGCGCCTCCACGGCCAGGCGCAGGGCCTGCTCCAGGGACAGCCCCGGGTGCCAGCGGTCGGCGAGCTTGGCGGTGATCTGCTCGGCGGAGCCGCCCATCGCGACGTAGCCGTGCTCGTCGGCGACGGAGCCGTCGTAGGTGAGGCGGTAGATCTGGTCGCTCTCGGGGGTGCGGCCGACCTCGGCGACGACGAGCTCGACCTCGTACGGCTTGGACTCGGTGGTGAAGATCGCCCCGAGCGTCTGGGCGTAGGCGTTGGCCAGGCCGCGGGCGGTGACGTCGCTGCGGTCGTAGGAGTAGCCGCGCACGTCGGCGTAGCGCACCCCGGCCACGCGCAGGTTCTCGAACTCGTTGTACTTGCCGACGGCGGCGAAGGCGACGCGGTCGTAGATCTCGGAGATCTTGTGCAGCGCCCGGGAGGCGTTCTCGGAGACGAAGGCGATGCCGCCCGCGTGGGCGACGACCACGACGGCGCGCCCGCGGGCGATGCCCTTGCGGGCGTAGTCCGCCTTGTCCTTCATCAACTGCTCGGGCGAGACGTAGAACGGCACGCTCACGGCTCAGGCCTCCTGGCTCTGCTGGGTCCCGGCGCTCGCGCCGGTGATGCCGGGGTTGCCGCCGGGGTTGCCGCGGCGGCCGGCGACGAGGGCCTCGACGACGGGCTCCAGCTCGTCGTCGCCGACCCGCCGGAAGCCGTCGGCGGTGACCACGGCCACCACCGGCCAGATCTTGCGCAGCAGGTCGGGGCCGCCGGTCGCGGAGTCGTCGTCGGCGGCGTCCCACAGCGCCTCCAGCGCGACGCGGACCGTGGTGGCCTCGTCCATGCCGGGGCGGTACAGCTTCTTCAGCGCACCGCGGGCGAAGAGGGAGCCGGAGCCGACGGTGTGGTGGTCGTGCTCCTCGCTGCGCCCGCCGGTGATGTCGTAGCCCACGATGCGCCCGCGGCCGGCGTCGAGGTCGTAGCCGGCGAACAGCGGGACGACGGCCAGGCCCTGCAGCGCCATGCCCAGGTTGCCGCGGATCATCGCCGACAGGCGGTTCGCCTTGCCCTCGAAGGACATGAGGGCGCCTTCGAGCTTCTCGAAGTGCTCCAGCTCGACCTGGAACAGCCGGACCATCTCCACGGCCAGCCCGGCGGTGCCGGCGATGCCGGCGCAGGAGTGCTCGTCGGTCTGGAAGACCTTCTGGATGTCGCGCTGGGCGATCATCGGCCCGGCGGTGGCGCGGCGGTCACCGGCCATGACGACGCCGTCGGCGAAGACGAGCGCCACGATGGTCGTGGCGTGCGGGGGCTGTCCCGCGCCCGGTCCCCCGGTGGGCATCCCGCTCGCGGCGCCGCCGGGCAGCCGCCGCGAGGAGGGCAGCAGGTCCGGGGAGTACTCGCGCACGAAGTCGGTGAAGGAGGAGGACCCCGGCCGCAGGAACGCTGCCGGGAGCCGTCCGCTCGGGTCGCCGTGGAGGTGGCTGCTCACGGTCGCGACCCTACCCGGCGCCCCCCACGGGCGCCGGGGGGAGCCGGGGCGGGTCGGCTACTGGCCGCCCTTCTGCACGAAGCCGCGCACGAACTCCTCGGAGTTGGACTCCAGCACCTCGTCGATCTCGTCCAGGAGGGCGTCGACGTCGGCGTCCGCCTCGGTGGTCTCGGCGCTGGCCTGCGCGGGGACGACGGGGGTCTCCTCGACCTCCTCCTCGCGGCGGCTCGGGCGCTGCTGCTCCTGTCCAGGCATCGGCTGGTCCCCCTGACGGCTCGCTCAGCGCCGGGTCGTGCGACCCGGCTCGGTCCCGACACTAACCCCGCGCCCGCCGCCGTGAGCGGTTTTGCGCCGCGGCTCACCCACCGGTGAGGGCGGCGACCAGGTCCTCGGCGGTGGCGCAGCGGTCCAGCAGGGCCCCCACGTGCTCGCGGGTGCCGCGCAGCGGCTCCAGCGTGGGCACCCGCTGCAGCGCGCCGCGGCCGGCGACGTCGAAGATCACCGAGTCCCAGCTGGCGGCGGCCACCCGCGGCCCGTAGCGGGCCAGGCACTCGCCGCGGAAGTAGGCGCGGGTGTCCTCCGGGGGGTGCTCGACGGCGCGGCGCACCGAGTCCGGCTCCAGCAGCCGCTCCACCTGCCCGCGCTCGGCGAGCTTGAGGTACAGCCCCTTCTCGGGGCGCACGTCGGACCACTGCAGGTCGACCGCCTGCAGGCGGGCGCTGTCCCAGCCCAGCCCGTCGCGGGAGCGGTAGCCCTCCAGCAGCCGCAGCTTGGCGACCCAGTCGACCTCGCGGGCGGCGGAGAGGACGTCGGTCTCCAGCTTGGTCAGCACCGACTCCCAGCGCTGCAGCACCTCGAGGGTGTCGGCGTCGGCGTCGGCGCCGAGGCGGTCGGCGACGAAGGCCTGCGCCGCCTCCAGGTAGGCGCGCTGCATCTGCAGGGCCGTCATCCGCCGCCCGTCGCGCAGCCGCACCAGCTGCGTCAGGCCCGGGTCGTGGGAGACCTCGTGCAGCGCGCGCACCGGCTCGGCCGGCGACAGGTCCCCGGCCGGGCCGCCGTCGAGGGCACCGGCCTCCAGCATCGCCAGCACCAGGGAGGTGGTGCCCACCTTCAGCAGCGTGGCGACCTCGCACATCGTGGCGTCGCCGACGATGACGTGCAGGCGCCGGTAGCGGTCGACGGTGGCGTGCGGCTCGTCGCGGGTGTTGATGATCGGCCGCTTCATCGTCGTCTCCAGCCCGACCTCGACCTCGAAGAAGTCGGCGCGCTGGGAGATCTGGAAGCCCGCCCGGGAGGAGTCCTGGCCGATGCCGACCCGCCCGGCACCGGTGAGGACCTGCCGGGAGACGAAGAAGGGGACCAGGTGGCGCACGACGTCACCGAAGGGCGTGGCCCGGTCCATGAGGTAGTTCTCGTGGGTGCCGTAGGAGGCGCCCTTGCCGTCGGTGTTGTTCTTGTAGATCGTCACCGGTGCCAGGCCCGGGGTGGCCGCCACCCGCCGCAGCGCCTCCAGCAGGATCAGCTCCCCCGCCTTGTCCCAGCGCACCGCGTCGCGCGGGGTGAGCACCTCCGGGGAGGAGTACTCGGGGTGGGCGTGGTCGACGTAGAAGCGGGCGCCGTTGGTGAGGATGACGTTGGCCATCGTCGGGTCCTCGGCCTCGGCCGTGGCGACGTCGGAGGCGTTGGGCGCCGCCCGCCGACCGCCGCCGCGCCGGCCGGGCGCGTCGGTCAGCTGCGAGGGGTGCGCCTCGGAGCGCTCCAGCTCGAAGCCGCGCGCGTCGCGCAGCGGCGCCTCGTCCTCGTAGTCCCAGCGCGGGCGGGCGCCGGAGGTGGGGGCGGCGTAGGCGTTGACGACCTGCGCGGACAGCAGCATGGGGTTGGCGCCGGGGTCGCCCGGCACCGAGATGCCGTACTCGGTCTCCAGGCCGGTCACCCGTCGCACAGTCACGGTGCGACCCTACGGTCCCGCCGCGCGGCGGGCGCGGGCGCCTCAGTCGGTGCGCAGCGCCACCACGGGGTCCAGGCGCCCGGCGCGCCGGGCGGGGAAGACGCCGAAGAAGATGCCGACGGCGGCCGAGACCGCGAACGCCACGGCGGGGCTCCACCACTCGATGACCGCCGGCAGCGGCGACAGGCGGTCCACCAGCAGCGAGCCCGCCACGCCCAGGACGATCCCGATGAGGCCGCCGACGCTGGTGAGCAGCACGGCCTCGACGAGGAACTGCACGAGCACGTCGCGCTGGCGGGCGCCCAGCGCCTTGCGCAGGCCGATCTCGCGGGTCCGCTCGCGCACCGACACCAGCATGATGTTGGAGACCCCCACCCCGCCCACCAGCAGCGAGATGCCGGCGATGGCCGCCAGCACGGCGGTCAGCAGGCCGAGGATCTGCCCGATGACGCCGAGGATCTGCGTCTGGGTGACCGCGCTGAACGTCTGGTCGGGGTACTCGTCCTTCAGCGCCCGCCACAGCTGCTCGGACAGCTGCGGCACGGACTGCGCCGAGGGCGCCTTGACCGCGAAGGCGTCCACGCGGTCGAGGGCGAACAACCGCTGCGCGGTGGTGATGGGGACGTGGACCTCGTTGTCCTGCGAGACGCCGAAGGACTCGCCCTGCTCGGCCAGCACGCCGATGACGCGGAAGCGGGTGCCCGAGATCGTCACCTGCCGGCCGATCGGGTCAGCGCCCGCGAAGAGCAGCTCCGCGGTGCGCGAGCCGAGGACGGCGACGCGGCGGCGGGCGTCGACGTCCGCGCCGGTGAAGTACGAGCCCTCCGCCACCGGCCGGTCGAAGACCTGCGGCAGGTTCTGGTCCGAGCCCTGCACGGTGGTGAAGCGCTCGACGGTGCCCGCGCGCACCTGCGCGCCGGAGCCGACGCGGGCGGTCACCGCCGCCGGGTCGCCGACGACGTCGGCGAGCAGCTCGCCGTCGGAGATCTGCAGCGTCGAGGTCGCCGGCGCGTTCGAGGACAGGTTGTTCGTGTCGAACTGGCCGGGCACCACGAGGATGAGGTTGGAGCCCAGGCCCTCGACCTGGGACTGGATCTGCTGGCGGGCGCCGGAGCCGATCGAGACGACGACGATGACCGCGGCGATGCCGATGATGATGCCCAGCATCGTCAGCAGGCTGCGCAGCCGGTTGCCCCGCAGGGCGTCCACCGCGACGCGGAAGGCCTCCAGACCCTTCACGCGCCCAGCCTCCGCACGGCGTCGGCGGCGTCGACGTCATCGGCGGCGTCGGCTGCGTCGGCGGCGTCGGCTGCGCCGCCGCCGGCGCGGGGCGCGGGGGCGGCGCTGTCGCGCTCGACGAGGCCGTCGCGCACCCGCACCTGCCGGTGCGCGCGGGCGGCCACCTCGTCGTCGTGGGTGACCAGGACGACGGCCACCCCGCGCTCGCCGTGGAGCTCCTCGAGGATGCGCATGACCTCCGCGCCGTTCTTGGAGTCCAGGTTGCCCGTGGGCTCGTCGGCCAGCAGGATCCGCGGCTCGCCCACCAGGGCGCGCGCGATCGCGACCCGCTGCTGCTCGCCGCCGGACATCTGGGTGGGGCGGTGGGTGAGGCGGTGGCCCAGGTTCACCGCGCGCAGCGCCGCGGCCGCGCGCTCGCGCCGCTCGGCCACGCCGACGCCCCGGTACAGCAGCGGCAGCGCCACGTTGTCGACGGCGGTGGAGCGCGGCAGCAGCTGGAAGGCCTGGAAGACGAAGCCGATCTCGCGGTTGCGCAGCTGGGCCAGCTCGGCGTCGGACAGCTCGCCGATGTCGCGGCCGCCGACGCGCAGGCGCCCGGAGGTGGGCCGGTCCAGGCAGCCCAGCAGGTGCATGAGCGTGGACTTGCCCGAACCGCTGGGCCCGATGATCGCGGTGTACTCCCCCTCGTCGATGCGGAAGCTCACCCCGCGCAGGGCGTCCACCGTCGTGGAGCCGAAGACGTAGCTGCGGGTGACGTCGACGACCTCGATCGCCGGGGTGCGCTCGTCGGCGGGCCGCTCGGCGAGGTGCTGGGCGCGGTGCCCGGTGAGGTGCCCGGTGAGGTGCCCGGTGAGGTGCTCGGGGGTGCGGTGCTCCCGGCTCACGGGACCTGCTGCCCCTCGGTGACGTCACCGGCGCCCCCGGTGACGACCCGCTCCCCCTCGCGCAGGCCCCGGGTGATCTCCACGACCTGCTCCCCGCGCACGCCGACCGCCACCTCGCGGCGCTCGGCCCGGCCGTCCTCGACGACCCAGACGGAGTCCGAGTCGGGGTCGCCGCCCTCGGCGCCCGCGCGCACGACCGCCGCCGCGGGGACCGCGACGACACCGGTGACCTCCTGCACGGCCAGCGCCACGGTCGCCGACATGCCGGGCAGCGGCGTCACCGCGGGGGTGCCGTCGCCCGCGGTGCCCCCGTCGTAGCTCAGCCGCACGGTGTAGGTGACCGCGCCGCCGCCGCCGGTCCTGGCGGTGGGGTCCACGCTGGTCACCGTGCCGCGGTAGGTGGCGCCCTCGACGGCGTCGACGCTCACGTCCGCGCCGACACCCGGCCGCACGGTGAGCACGTCGGTCTCGTCGACGTCGGCCGTCAGGCTCAGCACCGAGGCGTCGACGACGCTGAGCAGCGTGCTGCCGGCGGCCACGGCCGCGCCCTGGGCGATGACCGGCGCACCGGCCGCCCCGGCCTCGGAGCCGCCCAGCGCGCCGCCGGGCAGCTGCACGCCGCTGCCGGCCAGCAGCTGCTCGGCCCCGGCCGGCAGCTCCGGCGAGCCCGCGCCGCCGGTGGCGGCCAGGGAGACCTTGCCGGCGATGGGGGCCACCACGGTCAGCGCGTCGACGGTGGCCTGCGCGGCCTGCACGGCCGCCCGCGTCTGCACCCGCTGCGCCTGGCTGAGCGACTCCACGGCGGCGTCGACGTTGCCGAGCCCGGCGTTGACCTGGTCCACCAGCGCCTGCGTCTGCGTCGAGAGCAGCTGGTACTGCGTGCGCGAGGACTGCACCGCCGCCAGCGCGGCGGCCCGCGCGGCCGGGTCGGGGATCGCCTGGGCCTGCTGCTCGGCCTGGGCGAAGCGGGCCTCGGCGTCGGCGCGGGCCCTGCGCTGCTGGCGCTCCAGCTGCGAGGCGCTGACCGCGGAGGACTGCGAGGGACCGCCCTCGGCGGCCTCGGCGTCGGCCCGCCGCGCCTGCTCCAGGTTGGCCACCGCCGACGGGGAGTCGATGGTCATGAGCACCTGACCGGCCTGCACGTCCTGCCCGTCGCCGACCTGCAGCGTGGCCACGGTGCCCGCGGCGGGGGCCTTCACCACCGCGGACGCGCGCGGCTGCACGGTGCCGGGTGCCTCGACGACCTCGCGCACGTCCCCGCGGGTGACCGCCTGCGTGGTGATCTCCGGCTCCTCCTCGGAGCTGCAGCCGGCGGCGGTCAGCAGCAGGGTCGCGCCGCAGGCGGCGGCGAGCGCCCGCAGGGGGGCGCGCAGGCGCGGGGTCGGCTGGGGGGGACGCACCCGGCAACCCTAGGCGCTGGCCGGGCGCGGCGGATCCGACGAAGGGGAGACCCCGGTCACCCGCGCGTCCACCCCAGGTCGCACGCGCGTCGCCCGCCGTCCCCCACCCGTGGCCGTGCGTGAGTCCTACGCTGCGCCCGGTGAGCGAACTCGTCGACCTGTACGCACCCGGCGACCTGGCGGGCCGCGTCACCGGCACCGCGACCCGGGCGCGGGTGCGCGCCGCCAACCTGCCGCACGCCGCGACCGGCGTCCTGCTGCGCGACGGCGCCGGTGGCGTCTTCGTGCACCGGCGCACCGACGTCAAGGACGTCAACCCGGGCGCCCACGACTGCCTGGCCGGCGGGGTGGTCGGCGCGGGCGAGGACCCCGCCGCGGCCGCGGCCCGCGAGCTGGAGGAGGAGCTGGGCGTGCGCGCGCCGCTGCACCCGGTGCTGCGGCGCTGGTACCGCGACGGCTCCACCCACTACCTGGCCGTCGTGTTCGAGGCGTGGTGGGACGGCACGCCGCTGCGCCTGCAGCCGGAGGAGGTCGCCGAGGGCTGGTGGGAGCCGGCGACCGCGCTGCGCGAGCGGCTGGCCGACCCCGCCTGGCCGTTCGTGCCGGACAGCCGGGCGCTGCTGGAGGCCTGGCCGCGCTGGTGGCACGACCCGGGGGCGCCGCCGGCGAGCGCGTGAGTGAGCGGGCGGCGGGGCCGGCTGCGCGGGCCGGC
>NZ_JBJLSF010000109.1:0-14685 GCF_050871885.1 Kineococcus aridisoli
CCCCCCCCCCCCCCCCCCCCCCCCCCCCGGGCCGGCACCCCCTCGGGGGTGCCGGCCCGTCGTCGTCGCCGCTCCGGCGTCAGGCGGTGGCGATCCGCTCCCACGGCCCGGGCACGATCCAGCCCAGCTCCATGTGCGTGGCCAGCGCGGGCGCCGCACCCACGAGGGTGCGCCGCCGGGAGGGCCGGCGCACCGAGCGCAGGTCGACCACCGCGCGCACGGCGGTCAGGTACACCCGGCGCGCGCCCGCGCGCCAGGGCGGGGTGCCGGGCGCGGGCGCGTGGTGCTCGAGCAGCTGGCGGGGACCGAAGCGCGGGCGGCCCTGCAGGGTCAGGCAGCTGGTGTAGTCGAAGTCGCCGCCGGACAGCGCGCACAGCACCAGCAGGCGCTCGTCCTCGCGCAGCGCCCCGACCCGCACCGCGAAGGTGCTCGTCGTGCTCACCACGGTGCGCCAGACCACCGGCTGCCCGTCGTCCTCGACGTCGTCGCCGTAGGGCGCGAAGTAGTCGGCGTGCGCCAGCGCCGGGTCGGCGGCCGCGTCGACGAGCGCCACCAGGGCCTCCGGCCGCCACAGGTAGTCGTCCTCGGCGAGCAGCACGACGTCCCCGGCGGCCCAGCCGCGGCGGCGGGCCAGCGAGAGCCCCTGCAGGTAGCTGCGCCGGTTGGAGCCGCCGTCGATGGTGACGGGGTCGCCCCAGGCGCCCATGAGCTCCAGGCGCTCGGCGGGGATCGGCCCGTCGTTGAGGAAGACCACCTCGACGTCCGCCGCGGGGCGCTGGTCCCGGGCCAGTTCGACGGCGCGGCAGAACGAGCGCAGGCCCACGAGCTTGCTGTACCAGTCCGGGCGGCCCTTGCTGTTCTCCCCGCCGTGCGAGCGGTAGACGACGTGCAGCTTCACCCGCCGATCGTACCGACGCGCGCTCACCCGCCCGGCCCACCGCGGTGGCCGGTGGCCGAGGGCGAGGGCGAGGGGTGGACATCGCGGCAGGTGCCGCCGGCGTTACAGATTCCTCCGGATCCACCTCTCAAGCCCGCTCCGGTGCACACCGATGGCTCAGGTGTCACCCCGAACGGGCCACCAGGGTTCCTCCGCAGCTTCGCGGCGGTGCCCCTGACCACTGCGAGGTTGATCCACCCGTGAGCACCCTTTCCAAGTTCCTGCTGTCCACCGCGGCCGTCGCCACCGTCGCCGCCGGTCTCACCACCGTCGGCGTGCAGAGCGCCGAGGCCGCCGCCCCGACCCTGCGCGTGGGCACGGGCAAGAGCGACTACACCGACGCCTCCGGCAAGGTCTGGAGCAGGGACAGCGGTTTCACCGGCGGCTACCAGGTCTCCGACGTCACCGGCGCCGACATCGCGGGCACCGACTCCGACGGGCTGTACCGCAGCGAGCACTGGGGCATGTCCGGCTGGAGCGCCGCGGTGCCCGACGGCAGCTACACCGTCACGCTGAAGCTCGCCGAGACCTACTTCTCGGCCAGGAACACCCGCGTCTTCTCCGTCACCGCCGAGGGCGCGACCGTCGTCAAGGACCTGGACATCTTCGCCGAGGCGGGCCGCAACACGCGCCTGGACAAGTCCTTCACGGTGAAGGTCTCCGACGGCACGCTGAACCTGGGGTTCACGGCCACGAGGAACCACGCCAAGGTCGGCGCGATCCTCGTCCAGCCGGCCGGCACCGGCACCGGCACCGGCACGGTCACCCCCGCCCCGCGCCCGACGAACCCCGCGCCCACCGTCCCCGCGATCACCCCCGCGCCGACGACCCCGGCGCCGACGACCCCCGCCCCCTCGGCGCCGCGGGGCGCGTGGCTGTCCGGCGCCTCGGGCGTCGGCGTGGGCAGCGGCGCCTTCGGCGCCTGGCGCGGCACCCCGGTGGCCATCGCGGGCAGCTGGGCGGACAACAACGAGAACAGCCAGCACTTCTGGCAGCTGGACAAGGGCGCCGAGTACGGCAGCTGGAACGCCTCGATGGACATGGCCGTCGGTGCCTTCGACCGCGGTGAGACGTGGTCGCAGGCCGCTTCCGGGCAGTTCGACGCCCGCTGGCGCAGCTCCCTGCAGAAGCTGAAGTCCCAGTGGGGCGGGCGCCAGGGGACCATGTACATCCGGTTCGCCCACGAGATGAACGGCTTCTGGTTCGCCTGGTCGGTGAACAAGGGCAACCACCAGGACTTCATGACCGCCTGGAAGCGCTACCGGGCCATCCAGAAGCAGGTGTTCCCCGAGGCCAAGCTGGTCTTCAGCGTCAACCGGGACGACAACGGCACGGGCATGCCGTGGACCGGGTTCTTCCCGGGCCGCGAGTTCGTCGACGTCATCACCGTCGACTACTACAACCAGTACCCCTACGCGGCGACCAAGGCCCAGTTCGACGCCCAGTCCTGGGACCGGGACGGCAACGGGGCTCCGCGCGGCATCCGCGCCCACGCCGCCTTCGCCAAGAGCCAGGGCCTGCCGTTCGGCGTCTCGGAGTGGTCGGGCAACGCCGACAACGGCGACGGGGTCGGCTACATCGAGGGCATGCACGCCTTCTTCAAGGAGAACGCGGGCAGCGGCCCCGGCCAGGTGCTCTACGAGGTCCAGTTCAACTGCGACATCGACGGCAAGCGCTGGCTGCTCAACGGTTCCGGCGTGCGGATGCCGCAGTCGTCCGCGAAGTACCGCGAGCTCTTCTGATCGCCCGGAGGTGATCGGGACGCCGAGGGGCGGGGTGCACCGGCACCCCGCCCCTCGGCGCGTCCACGGGTCCCCGCGTCAGCTCGCGCGGTCCACCACGACCCGGCCGGCGACGGTGGCGCGCCCGGTGGTGACGCCCTTGACGTAGGCCCAGTGCTGCTCGGCGCGGTCGGTGCGCTTGAGCACCCGGCACTGCGCGGTGCGCACCGCGTAGCCGAGGGCGAGGACGGCGCTGATGCCCTGCACCGTCGCCGCGGAGTGGTGGCGGGAGAGGTAGCGGCGCATCGCGGCGCCCCGCAGCCGCAGCATCTCCAGCGAGGGCGCGCCCGAGCCGCCCGCCGCGTGCGGGACGACGACGTCGGTGCGCAACCGCTCGCGCAGCCCCGCCTCGCGGGCGCTGCGGCCGAAGGCCATGTCCTCGTTGTAGACGTAGAAGTCCTCGTCGAAGCAACCCAGGGCCAGGAACGTCTCCCGGCGCACGGCCATGCAGGCGCCGGTGGTCCAGTCGACCTCGATCCGCTCGCCGGGCCGCGGGCGGGCGTACAGCCCGGCGCGCGGGAACACCTTGTGCAGGCCGGCGGCGTGGACGAGGGCGCGCGCCGGGCTGGGCTCCCACCCCCCGACGCCGAGCTCGACCCGGCCGTCGACGCCCGTCATCGTGGCCGCCGAGGCGGCCAGGGCCGGGTCGGCGGCCACGTCGTCCACCAGCGCCTGCAGGTGCGCGGCCGTCGGCCGCGAGTCGGGGTTGCCGAAGACGACGAACTCGCGCGTCGAGGTGCGTGCGCCCATGTTGGCCGCCTTCGCGAAGCCCTTGCCGCCGCCGGAGTCGACGTAGCGCGTCGCGGGGCGCTCCTCGGGCAGCCGGGAGAGCCCGTCGACGTCGGAGGCGTTGTCCACCACGACCACCGGCAGGTCCTCGGGCAGGTTCGCCAGCAGCGCCCGGATCTGGTGGGCGCTGCGGTAGCTGACGAGGACGAGCTCGACGTCGCGGGTCAGCAGCGGCGGTCCGCTGCGCGCAGCGGCACCCGTCCCGGGGCCCACCCGCCCGCCGGCGCCCTCGGCGCCTCCGGTGCCGCCGGTGCCCGGCTGCGTGCCTGCGTCGATCCCCACGTTCGTCCCCCCTCGCGGTCCCGGTCCGGCTGGACGGCGTCCGCGACGCCGGCGACCGGGACCTCGCGCCCATCGTGACCGAGGACGGTGGCCCGAGGCCAGCGCCCGTGCGCCCATTGTTCCCCCGACGGGGTGACGGTGGGTGACCACGGGCCCGGTTCCCCCGGGCGGGGGACGCAGGAGCACCCGTTCATCACGCTCAGCTAATGGCTTGCGACACCGTGTCATTCGACCGGGGTGTTTCTAGAATTTCGCCGAGGTACCTCACTCTCCGTGATTGGTTAGACACGCAAACAAGTTGTTGCCCAGGCCGTCGGGGCTTGCAACAATGCCTGGAACACCCTGCGAAGTGCGCGGGGTCGCGAAGTCGGTGAGGGGGGTCCGGGGGCCGCGGGTCGTCGGATTTCACCGCTCGCGAAGCTGTCTGGGGGTTGAACGCGTGGAACTGCGTCGTCCGAATCCGGCGGTGGGGGCACTCACCGTCATGTCCTTCGCGGGTCACGTGATGTACCCGCTCTACCTCATCGCCAGCGAGCGCCTCGTGCCGCGCTCGCCGTCCCGTCCCCGTCCGGCGGACTCGTCGTGGACGTGGGACGACGTCGACGTCCTCATCCCCGCCTTCGGGGAGTCCCGCGTCCTGGCCGAGACGGTGCCGCAGCTGGTCGCCGAAGGCGTTCCGCTGGACCGCATCACGGTGGTCGTGGACGAGGACGAGAAGACCCGCGCGACCGCCGAGGAGCTCGGCTGCCGGGTCGACTGGTCGCCCACCCGCGCCGGCAAGGCCGCCGCCGTGAACCGCGGCGTGCGCAACGCCAAGGGCGACGTCGTCGTCCTGCTCGACGCCAACGCCTTCGTGCCGGGGGAGGGGCTGCACGCGCTCATCGACCGCGTCGCCACCGACCTGCACCTGGCCTCCGGCGTGCGCAAGGAGTCCGGCGCCGAGGACGAGGGCCTGTACTGGCGCTACGAGAACTGGATCAAGCAGGCCGAGGCCGGTCGCGGCGGGTCGCTGGCCCTCGTCGGCGAGGCCGTCGCCCTGCGCCGGGAGTCGTTCCGGCCCATCCCGGCGTCGGTGCTCAACGACGACCTCTACCTCGCCTTCGACTTCGCCCGCCGCGGCCTGAGCGTCGGCGTGGTCCCCGAGTGCGTCGCCGTCGAGGACTCCGCGCCGCGCGGTGACCAGCTCGAGCGCCGGGTGCGCATCATGAGCGGGCAGCTGCGCCTGTTCTGGGGCTTCCGCTCCTCGTTCGTCTCCGGCGACGGCAAGTTCGTCCGCTTCGCCATGCACAAGGGCTGGCGCTCCACGCTGGGCCCGGCCGCGCAGCTGGCGCTGACCGCCGCCTGCCTGGCGCGCCCCAGGAGCCGCTTCAGCCAGGCGTTCCTGCTCGCCGAGGCCGTCTCGGTCGCCGCCTACCTCAAGGGCGACAAGCTGCAGGGCAAGGCTTCCGCGCCCCTGCGCGTCCTGGGGCAGGCGGTGGGCATGCCGCCCACCGTCTTCGTCCTGGCCATCCCGCGGGCGCTGGGCCGCTCGCGCAGCGGCGCCTGGAAGAAGCGCACCAGGTGAGTGCTGGACGCACGGCCTGGGTCGTCGCCAAGCAGTTGCCCGCGAGCACCGACTCCGGGGGGCGCCAGCGGATCCGGGCGGTCATCGACGTCTACGCGCAGGTCTTCGACGAGGTCCACGTCGTGGGCTTCGGCAGCTGGCCGGGCTGGCGCGAGGCGCTGCCGGCGCACGTGCGGGTGCACGAGGTGAGCGCCCCCTCGCCCACGCCGGCGGCCGTGCTGCGCGGTTCGCTGTTCGCCGGCAAGTGGTACTCCCGGCAGCTGCACGACCTGCTGGCGGCCGGCGTGCGCAAGCGCGACGTCGTCCACGTCGACTTCCCGCAGATGGCGGTCAACCTGCCCGGGCGCGTGCGCCTGGACGTGCTCGACCTGCACAACGTCGAGTCCGACCTGGTGGCCCGGCGGCTGCGCACCGAGAAGCCGCTGGTCGGGCGCGTGCTGGCCCCCGAGGTCGCGCGCTTCCGCCGCTTCGAGTTCGCCGTCGCCCGCTCGGCCCGGCACGTCACGGCGTGCAGCGGGCGCGACCAGGAGGTCCTGGAGCGGCGCGGCATCGCGAGCACCTTCGTGCCCAACGGCGTCACGAGCGCGGCGCACGTCCCGACCCTGCCGCCGGGGGGCCGGCAGGCCCTGTTCGTGGGGGCCATGGACTACGGCCCCAACAAGGCCGCGCTGCGCTGGTTCCTCGACGAGGTCTGGCCGCAGGTGCTCGAGCGGGTGCCGCAGGCGCGCTTCGCGGCCGTCGGGCGCGGCCTGGCCGGCTCGCACCCGCGCCCCTCGGGCGAGCCCGCCGGGGTGGACTTCCACTCCGACGTGGCCTCGGTGGACCCGTTCTACGAGCAGGCGGACGTGTGCGTCGTGCCGCTGCTGTCGGGGGGCGGCACCAAGATCAAGCTCGTCGAGGCGCTCTCGCGCGGGCGGGCCGTGGTCACCACCAGCCTGGGGCTGGAGGGCCTGGAGGAGCACCGCGGGGTGCTGCGCGTGGCCGACGGCCCGCGCGACTTCGCCGACGCCCTCGCGGAGCTGCTGGACGACCCCGAGCAGGCGGCCAAGCTGGGCGCGGCCGCCGCCGACGTCGCGCAGTCGTTCTCGTGGGAGACCGCGATGACTCCCCTGCGTGACATGCTGATCGCCCTGCGTGGCCACTGACGCGCAGACGGGGTGGATGTTCGTCCATCCGTGAAGTTCACGCTCCGTGTTCGCGGTGCTGTAGTAGCCTCGCCGCAAGCACCTCGACGGGACACCGGTGGCTCGGATTCGTGGGGGGTTCGAACCGCCACCGGGATCGCCCGACGCATCACGGGTGCTGATTCCCCCACGTGTGTCGACGATCCGCCAGGCTGACGCGCTCAGCCGCCTGGTCGGTTCGCCACCGACGATTCCGACACCGAGCCGGTCAGAGTGAGGGAAAGATCAGCATGACCCAGACGCCCGTCTCCGAGATCCCCGTCGTCATCCTCTGCGGTGGCATGGGAACCCGACTGCGCGAGGCCAGCGAGAAGCTGCCCAAGCCGCTGGTGGACATCGGCGGCCGGCCGATCCTCTGGCACATCATGAAGCTCTACAGCTCGTACGGGTTCCGCAAGTTCGTCCTGTGCCTGGGCTACAAGAGCGACCTCATCAAGAGGTACTTCCTCGACTACCGGATCAACGCCGGCGACTTCACGCTGAACCTGTCCTCGCAGGACGCCCCGACCTACCACACCAACGGCGTGCAGGAGGACTGGGAGATCACGTTCGTCGAGACCGGTCTGACCACCGCGACCGCGGCGCGCATCAAGCGCGTCGAACAGCACCTGACCGCCGACAAGTTCCTGCTCACCTACGGCGACGGCCTCGGCGACGTCGACGTCCTCAAGACCCTGCGCGACCACGAGGCCGGCGGCCGCCTGGCCACCGTCACCGCCGTGCACCCCAGCAGCCGCTACGGCGAGATGCACGTCACGGGCGACACCGTCACCGAGTTCAACGAGAAGCCGACCCTGGCCGACGGCTGGGTCAACGGCGGGTTCTTCGTCTTCGACCGCGCGTTCGCCGACAAGTACCTCGAGGACGACCCGGACATGATGCTCGAGCAGAAGCCGCTGCAGACCGTCGCCCGCGACGGCCAGCTGACGGTCTCCCAGCACGAGGGGTACTGGCTGGGCATGGACACCTTCCGCGAGTGGACCGAGTTCAACAAGCTCTGGGACGCCGGCAAGGCCCCGTGGAAGACCTGGGAAGACTGAGAACCCGAGGAACCGGAGAACCGCTGTGAAGATCGTCGTCACCGGCACCGAGGGCTACCTCGGCTGCCTGCTCGCCCCGACCCTGCTGGAGTCCGGCCACTCGGTGCTGGGCATCGACACCGGCTACTACAAGCAGGGCTGGCTCTACAACGGCGTCACCGCCTCGGTGGAGACGCTCGCCAAGGACATCCGCCACGTCACCGTCGAGGACCTGCGCGGCGCCGACGCCGTGGTGCACATGGCGGAGCTGTCCAACGACCCGCTCGGTGAGCTCATCCCCGACGTCACCTACGTGGTGAACCACAAGGGGTCGGTGCGCCTGGCCGAGACCGCCAAGGCCGCCGGCGTCTCCCGCTTCGTCTACATGTCGAGCTGCTCCGTCTACGGCGTGGCCGAGGACACCGTCGACGAGACCTCGCCGGTCAACCCGCAGACCGCCTACGCCGAGTGCAAGGCCCTCGTCGAGCGCGACGTCGCCCCGCTGGCCGACGACGACTTCTCGCCGACCTTCATGCGCAACGCGACCGCCTACGGCGCCTCGCCCCGCCAGCGCTTCGACATCGTGCTCAACAACCTCGCCGGCCTGGCCTACACCACCGGCAAGATCGCGATGACCTCCGACGGCTCGCCCTGGCGGCCGCTGGTGCACGGCCTGGACATCGCCAAGTCCATCCGCGCCGTCCTCGACGCCCCGCGCGAGGCCGTCCACAACCAGATCTTCAACGTGGGCGACTCCGAGCAGGTCTACCGCGTGCGCGAGATCGCCGAGGCCGTCGGCCGCGCGCTGCCCGAGGCCGAGATCACCTTCGGCGAGAGCAACGGCGACAACCGCTCGTACAAGGTGAACTTCGACAAGATCCACTCGACCCTCGAGGGCTTCCGCTGCGACTGGAACGCCGACAAGGGCGCCCAGCAGCTCGTCGACGTCTTCAAGGCCATCGACCTCGACGAGGCGACCTTCAAGGGCAAGGGGCACACCCGCCTCAAGCAGCTCGAGCACCTCATCCGGACCGAGCAGCTCGACAAGGAGCTGTTCTGGCGCGTCCAGCCGACGAGCGGGATCACCCAGTGAAGATCACCCCCACCCACATCGAGGGCGTCGCGATCGTCGACCTCGAGCCCCGCGCCGACGACCGCGGCTTCTTCGCCCGCACCTTCTGCCGCGAGGAGTTCGAGGAGGCCGGGCTGGTCCCGGCCGTCGAGCAGTGCAACCTGTCGTTCAACCACGTCAAGGGCACGCTGCGCGGCATGCACATGCAGGTCGACCCAGCGCCCGAGGCCAAGCTCGTGCGCTGCACGGCCGGCGCGGTGCAGGACATCATCGTCGACATGCGGCCCGGGTCCCCGACCCGCCTGCAGCACGTGGCCGTCGAGCTCACCGCGGACAACCGCCGCGCGCTCTACGTCCCGCCGTACTTCGCGCACGGCTACCTCACGCTGACCGACGGCGCCGAGGTCTTCTACCAGGTGAGCCAGGCGTACACCCCCGGCACCGAGCGCGGTCTGCGCTACGACGACCCCGACCTCGCCCTGCCGTGGGCGGTCGACGTCACCGTCGTCAGCGACAAGGACAAGAGCTGGACCCTGCTGGCCGACGGGGCGGTGGTCGAGTGATCATCGTCGACAAGGCGCTGCAGCAGCGCCAGGCCGAGGGCCGCCCGATCCGCGTCGCCCTCGTGGGTGCCGGCTTCATGGGCCGCGGCTTCGTCAACCAGGTCGTCAACTCCGTGCCCGGCATGGAGCTCGTCGCCATCGCCAACCGCACCGTCTCCAAGGCGCGCGACGCCTACGAGCAGGCCGGGGTCACCGGCGTGGTCGAGGCCGACGACGCCGCCGCCGTCGACAGGGCGATCTCGCAGGGCACGCCGGTCGTCTCGGCCTCCTACGAGGCCGTCGTCGACGCGGGCCAGGTCGAGGCGGTCGTCGAGGCGACCGGCAACACCGAGTACGGCGCGCACGTCGTCGTCCGCGCGATCGAGGCGGGCAAGCACATCGTGCTGCTCAACGCCGAGGTCGACGGCACCGCCGGCCTCGCGCTGCGCACCCGCGCCGAGAAGGCCGGTGTCATCTACACCGGCTGCGACGGCGACCAGCCCGGCGTGCAGATGAACCTGCTGCGCTTCGTGAAGTCGATCGGGGTCACCCCGCTCGTCGCGGGCAACATCAAGGGCCTGCAGGACGAGCACCGCAACCCCACCACCCAGGAGGGGTTCGCCAAGCAGTGGGGCCAGGACCCCTACATGGTGACGAGCTTCGCCGACGGCACCAAGGTGTCCTTCGAGCAGGCGCTGGTCGCCAACGCGGTGGGCTTCACGGTGGAGCGGCGCGGCATGCGCGGCGCCGACCACCGCGGGCACGTCGACGAGCTGACCGCGAAGTACGACGTGGACCAGCTCAAGGAGCTCGGCGGCGTCGTGGACTACGTCGTCGGCTCCAAGCCGGGCCCGGGCGTGTACGTCCTCGGCACCCACGACGACCCCAAGCAGCAGCACTACCTGAACCTGTACAAGCTCGGCACCGGGCCGCTGTACTCGTTCTACACGCCGTACCACCTGTGCCACTTCGAGGTGCCGCTGACCGTGGCGCGCGCGGTGCTCTTCGCCGACGCCGCCATCGTCCCCGGCGACCAGGTGACCGTCGAGGTCGTCACGACCGCCAAGACCGACCTCAAGGCCGGCAAGACGATCGACCGCCTCGGCGGCTACGACACCTACGGCGTGGCCGAGCGCTACGACGTCACCAAGGCGCAGGGCCTGCTGCCCATGGGCGTCGCCGAGGGCTGCGTCCTCAAGCGCGACGTCGCCAAGGACCAGGTCCTCACCTACGACGACGTGGTCCTGCCGCAGGGCCGGCTCATCGACGCGCTGCGCGCGGAGCAGGCCGCCCTGCTCGCGCACTGACGCACCGCACGGCGCACCGCACGGCGACGGCCCCCGGGGTTCCCCCCGGGGGCCGTCGCAGTGCGGGCGGCTAGGGTCGCGCTCGTGCAGACGGCAGGCAGGCTCGACGTCGCGGTCGTCGGAGCGGGCCGGGTCGGACCCGTCCTCGGGGCGGCGCTGCGGGCCGCCGGGCACCGGGTCACCGGGATCGCCGCGCGCACCCGCACCGCCGCCGAGCGCGTCGAGGCGCTGCTGCCCGGCGTGCCCTGGACCGCGCCGGCCGACGCGTTCGCGGCCGACCTCGTCCTGCTCGCCGTCCCCGACGACGTCCTCGGCCCGCTGGTGGCCGAGCTGTCCGGCGCCGTGCGCCCCGGGCAGCTGCTCGTGCACACGTGCGGGCTGCACGGCACCGGCGTGCTCGCCCCGGCCGCGGCGCGCGGTGCGCTGCCGATGGCGCTGCACCCGGCCATGACGTTCACCGGCACCTCCCTGGACCTGCAGCGGCTGCGGGGGGCGGCCGTCGCCGTCACCACCCCGCCCGTGCTGCTGCCCGTCGCCGACGCGCTCGTGCGCGAGTGGGGCTCGGTGCCCGTGGCCGTCGCCGACGCCGACCGCGAGCTCTACCACGCGGCCCTCGCGCACGGTGCCAACCACCTCGTCACCCTCGTCGCCCAGGCGCTGCGGGCCGCGCGGGCCGCGGTGGGCGAGGAGGCCGAGCGGGTGCTGCGCCCGCTGCTGGCGGCAGCGCTGGAGAACGCCCTGGGCGCCGGGGACGCCGCGCTCACCGGGCCGGTGGCCCGCGGGGACGCCGGCACCGTCGCCACCCACCTGCGCGTCCTCGCCGAGCGGGTGGACCCGGGCACGGCCGCCACGTACGCGCTGCTGGGCACCCTCGCCGCCGAGCGCGCGCAGGCCGACGGCCGGCTGCCGGCGGAGGTGGTGCGGGCCCTGCGCGAGCAGCTGCGCGCGGGCGAGGACACTGGCCCCCCGTGAGTCTCGTCGTCACCCGCACCCGCGCCGAACTGGCCGCAGCCCGCTCCGCCCTGCCCGGACCCGTCGCCGTCGTCATGACGATGGGCGCCCTGCACGCCGGGCACGCCACCCTCATCGAGCAGGCCCGCCGGCGCGCCGCCTCCGTCCTCGTCACCGTCTTCCTCAACCCGCTGCAGTTCGGCCCGGGAGAGGACCTGGCCCGCTACCCGCGCACCCTCGACGAGGACCTGCGGCTGGCCGCGGCCTCCGGCGCCGACGTGGTCTTCGCCCCCGGCCCGGACGTGGTCTACCCCGACGGCGACCCGGGGGTGCGCGTCAGCGCCGGCCCGCTGGGCGCCGTGCTCGAGGGCGCCAGCCGCCCCGGCCACTTCGACGGCGTCCTGACCGTCGTCGCCAAGCTGCTGCACCTGACCCGCGCCGACCTGGCGTTCTTCGGGCAGAAGGACGCCCAGCAGCTGCTGCTGGTGCGCCGGATGGTCCGCGACCTCGACATGGGCGTGGAGGTCGTCGCCGTGCCGACGGTGCGCGAACCCGACGGCCTGGCGATGTCCAGCCGCAACCGCTACCTGACGCCGTTCGACCGCGAGGTCGCCCTCGTGCTGCAGCGCGCGCTCGCCGCCGGGGCCGCCGCCGCCCCGGAGGGGCCGAGCGCGGTGCGCCGCGCCGCCCGCGACGTGCTGCGCGCCGAACCCGCCGCCCGCGTCGACTACCTGGCCCTCGTCGACCCGCACGACCTGGCCGACGTGCCCGAGCACCACCGCGGCGAGGCGCTGCTCGCGCTCGCGGCGCGGGTGGGTCCCACCCGCCTCATCGACAACGTCCCGCTGCTCGTCGGCCGGTCCGCGGACTGACCCGCCGACCGGCCCGCGCGGGTGCCGGCCCGCCCGCGGGCGCCGGGGCGGGCCGGGTGCGGCGGATAGCCTGGGGTCGTGAGTGAGACGCAGGTCGCGCAGACCGGGACGAACGACGCGCAGGACGCGGTGGACGAGGAGTTCGAGGACCTGCCCGAGCAGGTGCGGGTCCGCAGGGACAAGCGCGACCGCATCCTCGCCGAGGGCGGGCAGCCCTACCCCGTCTCCGTCCCGCGGACCGCGTCGCTGGCCGAGGTCCGCGAGCGCCACGCCGGTCTGCAGCCGGGGGAGGAGACCGACGACGTCGTGGGCGTCACCGGTCGCGTGGTCTTCCTGCGCGGCACCGGGAAGCTGGCCTTCGCGACGCTGCAGGAGGGGGACGGCACCCGCCTGCAGGCGATGGTCTCGCGCGACGGCGTGGGCGAGGACGCGCTCGCGGCGTGGAAGGCCGACGTCGACCTGGGCGACATCGTCTTCGTGCGCGGCCGGGTGGTCTCCTCCCGGCGGGGTGAGCTGTCGGTGATGGCCGACTCCTGGCAGCTGGCCTCGAAGGCGTTGCGCCCGTTGCCCGTCCTGCACCGCGAGCTGTCCGAGGAGACGCGCGTGCGGCAGCGCTACGTGGACCTCATCGTCCGCGAGGCCGCCCGCACCAACGTGCGCGCCCGCTCGGCCGTCGTGCGCTCGCTGCGCCGCACGCTGGAGGACCGCGCGTTCCTCGAGGTCGAGACGCCGATGCTGCAGACCCTGCACGGCGGCGCCAGCGCCCGGCCGTTCGTGACGCACTCGAACGCCTTCGACACCGACCTGTACCTGCGCATCGCCCCCGAGCTGTTCCTCAAGCGCTGCGTCGTCGGCGGCATCGAGCGGGTGTTCGAGATCAACCGCAACTTCCGCAACGAGGGCGCGGACTCCACGCACTCGCCGGAGTTCGCGATGCTCGAGGCCTACCAGGCGTGGGGCGACTACGACTCCATCGGCGAGCTGACCCGCACGCTGGTGCAGAACGCCGCCCAGGAGGCCTTCGGCGGGCACGTGGTGACGCTGGCCGACGGCAGCGAGTACGACCTCGGCGGCGAGTGGGCCTCCATCTCGATGTACCCGTCGCTGTCGGAGTCGCTGGGCGAGGAGATCACCCCCGCCACCTCCCGGGAGCACCTGATCTCGGTCGCGGAGCGGCTGGGAATCGGCGTCGACACCGTGCGCTGGACGCACGGAAAGCTCGTCGAGGAGTTGTGGGAACACCGGATCGCCGATTCCCTGGATTCCCCGACGTTCGTGCGCGACTTCCCCGTGGAAACCTCGCCGCTGGTGCGCGCGCACCGCAGCGTCGAAGGCGTCGTGGAGAAGTGGGACCTGTACGTGCGCGGTTTCGAGCTGGCCACCGGGTATTCCGAGCTCGTGGACCCGGTCGTGCAGCGCGCCCGCTTCACCGAGCAGGCCCGCCTGGCCGAGCTCGGCGACGACGAGGCCATGCGCATCGACGAGGACTTCCTGCGCGCCCAGGAGCACGGCATGCCGCCCTGCGGCGGCATGGGCATGGGCGTCGACCGCCTGCTGATGGCCCTCACCGGCCTCGGCATCCGCGAGACGATCACGTTCCCGCTGGTCAAGCCGCGCTGAGCCGGGCCGCCGCCCGGCGCGGGGCGACGTAGCCTGGTGGGGTGGACTACCTCGCCGCGCTGCTGCCCTCCGCCGGGCTGCTGGTCCTGTTCGTCCTGCTGATCCGCTCGGTGCTGCACGCCGACCGCCGGGAACGGGCCGCCGCGGCCCGGGCCCGTTCGGAGCAGGCCGCCGCCGCGGAAAGCGCGACGCCGCGTGAAGGCGCTTCCTGAGCCTTTCCGCCGCTTTTCGGCGAGGATTTGACCGGTGCGCTCGGAATGCGCAAGAGTGATCCCGGACTCCCGCACGCCGCGGTCGGGTCGCTATTCTTGCGAAAGGGTCAGCCTGATGGCGCAGAAGGTGCAGGTCCTGCTCGTCGACGACATCGACCAGGGTGAGGCCGCCGAGACGGTGACCTTCGCCCTCGACGGGGTCACCTACGAGATCGACCTCTCCGAGGAGCACGCCTCCGCGCTGCGCGAGGCCTTCGCCCCGTGGGTCGGGCACGCCCGCCGCGTCGGCGGCCGCGGCGGCGGCGCCACCAAGCGCACCTCCGCCCCCAAGCAGGCGGCCAAGGCCCCCGCCGGCGGCGAGGGCGGCGGCCGGGACACCGGCGAGGTCCGCACCTGGGCCCGCGAGAACGGCTACACCGTCTCCGACCGCGGCCGCATCTCCGCCGAGATCCTCCAGGCCTTCGACGACGCCCACTGAGCCCGCCGAGCCCGCCGAGCCCGCCGAGCTCCGCCGCACGCACGAGCGCCCGGTCCCGCACCCGCGGGGCCGGGC
>NZ_JBJLSF010000110.1:0-14631 GCF_050871885.1 Kineococcus aridisoli
GGACCCGGCTGCGACCGGGTCCGGGCCGGCTCGGGGCGGGCTCCCGCCAGCGCGGCGGGGCGCGGTGTCGCAGGGGAGAACTACCCTTGCCGACGTGACAGCCCCCGCCGCGACGGCCGCGCAGCAGACCGCCCCGACCACCGCCGCGAAGGCGCCGGCCAAGGCGCCGGCGAGGACGTCGGCCAAGACGTCGGCGAAGACGTCGGCGAAGGGGTCCGGCGCGGCCCCGGCCCGGCCCCGGCTGCTGCTGGTGGACGGGCACTCCCTGGCCTACCGGGCGTTCTACGCCCTGCCGGTGGAGAACTTCGCCACGAGCACGGGGCAGCCCACCAACGCCGTCTACGGCTTCACCTCCATGCTCATCAACGTCCTGCGCGACGAGGAGCCCACCCACCTGGCCGTCGCCTTCGACATCTCCCGCAGCACCTTCCGCACCGAGGCGTACTCCGACTACAAGGCCAACCGCCTCAAGAGCCCGGACGAGTTCCGCGGCCAGGTCGAGCTCGTCAAGGAGGTCCTGGCCGCTCTGCGCGTGCGGGTGGTGGAGAAGGAGGGGTACGAGGCCGACGACGTCATCGCCACCCTCACCGAGGAGGCCGTCGCCGCCGGCTACGAGGTGCTCGTCTCCACCGGCGACCGCGACGCCCTGCAGCTGGTCCGCCCCGAGGTCACCGTCCTGTACCCGCGCAAGGGCGTCTCCGACCTGGTCCGGATGACCCCCGAGGTCGTCGAGGAGAAGTACGGCGTGCCCCCGGAGCGCTACCCCGACCTCGCGGCCCTCGTCGGCGAGACCTCCGACAACCTGCCCGGGGTGCCGGGCGTGGGCCCCAAGACCGCCGCGAAGTGGATCGGCCTGTACGACGGCCTGGACGGCGTCATCGCCAACGCCGACCTCATCAAGGGCAAGGCGGGCGAGAGCCTGCGCGCCCACCTCGACGGCGTGATCCGCAACCGCCGGCTCAACGCCCTCGTGCGCGACCTGTCGCTGGACGCCTCGGTGCCCGAGCTGGTGCGCCGCGCCTGGGACCGCGAGCAGGTCCACACGGTCTTCGACGGCCTGGAGTTCCGGGTCCTGCGCGACCGCCTGTTCGCCACCCTCGAGTCCGCTGAGCCGGAGGCCGAGGCCGGCTTCGGCGTCGACGGCGCCGTCCTGCTCGCCGGGGAGGTGGGCCCCTGGCTGGCCGAGCACGCCCGGGAGCGCACCGGGCTGCACGTCGCGGGGGAGTGGAGCCGCGGCACCGGCGACGTCACCGGCCTGGCCCTGGCCGGCGCCGACGGCGTCGCCGCGTGGATCGACCCGGCCACGCTGGAGAGCGCCGACGAGCAGGCGCTGGCCGCCTGGCTGGCCGACCCCCGGCGGCCGAAGGTCGCCCACGACGTCAAGGGGCCCAGCCACGCGCTGCGCGCCCGCGGCTGGCAGCTGGCCGGCGTCGACTTCGACACCGCGCTCGCCGCCTACCTGTGCCGGCCGGACCAGCGCAGCTACGACCTGGCCGACCTCGCCGTGCGCCACCTCAAGCGGGAGCTGCGCGCCGAGGGCTCGGTGCCCGAGGCCGTCGACGCGGCCGGCGACGAGCAGCTCGTCCTCGACGGCGGCGACGGCCCGGTGGGCGGCAGCGACCAGGCCCGCGCCGAGGAGGGCATGGTCCGCGCGCTGGCGATCTCGGAGCTGGCCGGCGTGCTGGCGGGGGAGCTGGCCGAGCGCGGCGGCACCCGCCTGCTGGAGGAGGTGGAGCTGCCGCTGGTGCAGGTGCTCGCCCGCCAGGAGGAGGTCGGCATCGCCGTGGACACCGACCTGCTCGACGAGCTCGAGCGCCACTTCGCCGAGCGGGTCGAGCAGGCCCAGCGGCTGGCGTACGAGGTCATCGGCACCGAGATCAACCTCGGCTCGCCCAAGCAGCTGCAGACCGTCCTGTTCGAGCAGCTCGGGATGCCGAAGACGAAGCGGACCAAGACGGGGTACACCACCGACGCCGACGCGCTCGCGGCGCTCTTCGTCAAGACCGAGCACCCGTTCCTGGCGCACCTGCTGGAGCACCGCGACGCCTCGCGGCTGCGCCAGACCGTCGAGGGGCTGCAGAAGTCCGTGGCCGACGACGGCCGGATCCACACCACCTTCCAGCAGATGATCGCCGCCACCGGCCGGCTGTCGTCCACCGACCCCAACCTGCAGAACATCCCGATCCGCACCGAGGAGGGCCGTCGCATCCGCGAGGCCTTCGTCGTCGGGACGCCCGCGGCGGGCTCGGAGGGCTTCGAGTGCCTGCTGACGGCCGACTACTCGCAGATCGAGATGCGGATCATGGCGCACCTGTCCGCCGACGAGGGCCTCATCAGCGCCTTCACCTCCGGCGAGGACCTGCACCGCTTCGTGGGCAGCCGGGTCTTCGGCGTCCCGCCGGCGGAGGTGACCGCGGAGATGCGGGCCAAGATCAAGGCGATGTCCTACGGCCTGGCCTACGGGCTGTCGGCCTTCGGGCTGTCCAACCAGCTGAAGATCTCCACCGAGGAGGCCAAGGGCCTCATGGAGGACTACTTCGAGCGCTTCGGCGGGGTGCGCGACTACCTGCACGGCGTCGTCGAGGAGGCCCGCAAGGTGGGCTGGACGGAGACGATCATGGGGCGCCGCCGCTACCTGCCGGACCTGACCAGCGACAACCGCCAGCGGCGGGAGATGGCCGAGCGCATGGCCCTCAACGCGCCCATCCAGGGGTCGGCCGCCGACATCATCAAGGTGGCGATGCTCGACCTGGACGCGGGGCTGCGCACCGCGGGGCTGCGCTCGCGGCTGCTGCTGCAGGTCCACGACGAGCTGGTGCTGGAGGTCGCCGAGGGCGAGCGCGAGCAGCTGGAGGACCTCGTGCGCCGGACCATGGCGGGCGCGGCGGACCTGGCGGTGCCCCTGGAGGTCTCGGTCGGGGTGGGCCGCTCCTGGCACGAGGCAGGCCACTGACCCCGGGCCGCCGGGACCGGGGCCGGGGCGAGCCCCGACCCCGGACGGGTCGGCCGGGGCTCAGGCGGGCAGGTCGGCCACGAGGACGAGGGTCCCGGGCAGCAGCTCCCCGCGCAGCCGGCTCCAGCCGCCCCAGACGGCGTCGCCGGCCAGCCACGGCGGCTCGACGAGGTCGGCGACGACGAAGCCGGCCGCGCGCAGCAGCCGCACCCAGTCGCCGACGGTGCGGTGGTGCTCGGCGTAGGTGACGCGGCCGTGCTCGTCGGCCTCCACGTAGGGGCGGCGGTCGAAGTAGGAGTGCGTCGCCGTCAGCCCCTCCGGGCCGGGCACGTCGGGCAGCGCCCAGCGCACCGGGTGCGGCACGCTCGCCGCGAACCGCCCGCCGGGGCGCAGCACGCGGGCGGCCTCGGCCAGCACGGCGTCGGCGTCGGCGACGAAGGGCAGGGCGCCGTAGGAGGTGAAGACGACGTCGAAGCTGTCCGCCGCGAAGGGCAGCACCCGCGCGTCGCACTGGAGCAGCGGCACCGCCCCGGCCGACCCGGCCGACCCGGCTGCCCCGTCCACGCCGTCCGCCGCGGCGCCGCCCTGCACGGCGCGGCCCTCGCGCAGCATCCCCAGCGACAGGTCGGTGGCGACCACGCGCGCCCCGCGGGCGGCGACCCAGCGCGCGCACTGGGCGGCTCCGGCGCCGATCTCCAGCACCGTGCGCCCCTCCAGCTCGCCCAGCAGGCCGGCGTCGGCCTCGCGCAGGCCCTCGGGGCCCCAGACGAGGTCGGAGCCGGGCCGGCCGTCGCCGAGGAAGGCGCCGTGCTCGGCGCGGTAGGTGCTCGCCTCGGCGTCCCACCACGCGCGCTGGGCGGCGACCGTCTCGGCCGCCGAGACCGGGCGGCGGCCGACGCTGGGCTGCTCGGGGAGGTCCACGCCCCGATCGTCCCCGATCACCCTCCGGTGCGGTGGACGGGGGGCTTTGCCCCCCGCTGCCGGCACGAGTAGGCTGGAGTGGCGCGCGCCCGCCGACCGTCCCTCCATCCGGAACGATCCCGGCGCCGTGACGGCCGGGAGCCCCCGGGCGTGACCCTACGAGTGTCCCTGACGGAGTCCCTACCTCCATGACGACCACGACGACCGCTCCGGCGGGCACCACCCCTCAGATCGCGATCAACGACATCGGATCGGCTGAGGAGTTCCTGGCCGCGGTCGATGCGACCATCAAGTACTTCAACGACGGTGACATCGTCTCCGGCACCATCGTGAAGGTCGACCGTGACGAGGTCCTCCTCGACATCGGTTACAAGACCGAGGGCGTCATCCCCTCGCGCGAGCTCTCGATCAAGCACGACGTCGACCCCAGCGAGGTCGTGGGCGTCGGCGACGAGGTCGAGGCCCTGGTCCTCCAGAAGGAGGACAAGGAAGGCCGCCTGATCCTGTCCAAGAAGCGCGCCCAGTACGAGCGCGCCTGGGGCACGATCGAGGCGAAGAAGGAGGCCGACGAGGTCGTCGAGGGCACCGTCATCGAGGTCGTCAAGGGTGGTCTCATCCTGGACATCGGCCTCCGCGGCTTCCTCCCCGCCTCGCTGGTGGAGATGCGCCGCGTGCGCGACCTGCAGCCCTACGTGGGCCAGACGATCGAAGCCAAGATCATCGAGCTGGACAAGAACCGCAACAACGTGGTCCTGTCCCGCCGCGCCTGGCTCGAGCAGACCCAGTCCGCGGTGCGCCAGAACTTCCTCACGACCCTGCAGAAGGGTCAGGTCCGCTCCGGCGTGGTCTCCTCCATCGTCAACTTCGGCGCCTTCGTCGACCTCGGCGGCGTCGACGGCCTCGTCCACGTCTCCGAGCTGTCCTGGAAGCACATCGACCACCCCTCCGAGGTCGTCGAGGTGGGCCAGGAGGTCACGGTCGAGGTCCTCGACGTCGACATGGACCGCGAGCGCGTCTCGCTGTCGCTGAAGGCGACGCAGGAAGACCCGTGGCAGCAGTTCGCCCGCACCCACGCCATCGGGCAGGTCGTGCCGGGCAAGGTCACCAAGCTCGTCCCGTTCGGTGCGTTCGTGCGCGTCGACGACGGCATCGAGGGCCTGGTCCACATCTCCGAGCTGGCCGAGCGCCACGTCGAGGTGCCGGAGCAGGTCGTCCAGGTCAACAGCGACATCTTCGTCAAGGTCATCGACATCGACCTCGAGCGTCGCCGGATCTCGCTGTCGCTGAAGCAGGCCACCGAGTCCCTCGCCGCCGCCGGCGAGGAGTTCGACCCGTCGCTGTACGGCATGGCCGCGGACTACGACGAGCAGGGCAACTACAAGTACCCCGAGGGCTTCGACCCCGAGACCAACGACTGGCTCGAGGGCTACGAGGCCCAGCGCGAGGAGTGGGAGACGCAGTACGCGCTGGCCCACGAGCGCTGGGAGGCCCACAAGCGCCAGGTCGCCGAGCAGGCCGAGGCCGAGGCGCGCGCCGAGGCCGAGGGCGTCACCGCCCCGGCGAGCTCCAGCAGCTCCAGCAGCAGCTCGAGCAGCAGCTCGGCGCCGTCGTCCTACACCTCGGAGGCCCCTGAGGCCGCGGGCACGCTCGCGTCCGACGAGGCCCTCGCCGCCCTGCGCGAGAAGCTCACCGGCGGTCAGTGAGCCGGACGGCTGACGTCGCGGCACCGAGGGTGCAGCACTGAGGCCGCAGCGCTGACGCGAAGGCCCCGACCGGGTTCCGGTCGGGGCCTTCGTGCGTGCGCGCGGCGGCGGGTGCGGCGCTGCGGTGGCGGTGGTGCGTCAGCCGGCCGTGGCGCCGGCGGTGCCCTGGGCGCCGCTGCCCGCCGCGGTCCCGGGGGGCGGGGCCGTGCTCGAGCGCACCACCAGCGAGGGCGTGACCTCGCCCGGCTCGACGACGTGGTCGTGCAGGCGGCCGAGCAGGACCCGCACGCAGCGGCGGCCGATCTCGGTGAAGTCCTGGCGGACCGTGGTCAGCGGCGGCGACAGGTACGCCGCCTCCGGCACGTCGTCGAAGCCGACGACGCTGACGTCGCCGGGCACCGACAGACCGGCCTCGGCCAGCGCCCGCAGCACCCCGATGGCCATGTGGTCGTTGCCGACGAAGACGGCGCTCGCCCCCAGGTCCACCAGCCGGCGGCCGGCCGCGTAGCCGGAGGCCGCCGACCAGTCCCCGCGCAGCGGCGCGGGCACGGTGCGCAGCCGCTCGACCAGCGCGGTCCGCCAGCCCGTGGAGCGGGCGCGGGACTCCGCCCAGTCGGAGGGACCGGCGACGTGGTGCACGGTCCGGTGGCCCAGGTCCAGCAGGTGGTGGGTGGCCTCGCAGGCGGCGGCGACCTCGGCCCAGTAGGCGTCGGGCACCCCCGCCCCGTCCAGCCCCGGTGCCAGCACGCAGGGGAAGGCGGCCTCGGCGGCACGCACGGCCTCCTGGGAGGCGTCCTCGGGGACGACGGCGATGGCGCCGTCGACGTACTGCGCGCGCAGCTCCTCCAGCGCACCCTGGACGCTGGCGGGGGACAGGTCCGGCAGCATCACCAGGGAGACGGAGTACCCCTCGGCGCGCGCCGCCTCCTGCACGCCGGCGAGCGTGGTGGCGGCGCCGTAGAGCGAGCTGTTCGCGGCGACGACGCCGATGCGGTGCGAGCGGCGGGTCACCAGGGTGCGGGCGGCCACGTTGGGGCGGTAGCCCAGCTCGGCGATGGCCTGCTCGACCCGCTCGCGGGTGCGGCGGGCCACCGAGCCGCTGCCGCGCACGACGCGGGAGACCGTCTGCTGCGAGACGCCGGCCAGCTGGGCCACGTCGGCGAGCACGGGCATCCGCGCCTCGGGGACCTCGGAGGCGCCCGCGGACCCGCGCGGGTGCACCACCCGGGGTTCCTCGGAGGAGGACATGCCACTTCCTGACTGTCAGGGGTACCCGGCAGTTCGTCGGTGAGACGCCGGGGTGGGTGGGGGCGAGGGAGGGTCGGTCTGCGTCGACCTCGCGGGGTCAGGGTAACCCAGCGCGACAGGTGCCGGGACGGAGTGCACCCGGCCCGACCAGTGCGGGCGACGCGCGGGGCGCCGTCCGGGTGAACAGCTTGACGACGACGTTTGGCAACGTTAACAATGGCGGCACCAGATCACCCGCTGCCGGGCGCTGGGACGAGGAAGCTCGTGCCCCGCAGTACATCCCCCTTCGCGCCACCACGGCGCACGTCTACCTGCCGCGCGCTGACGCGCGCGGCCTCACGAGGTACAGAGGAGTTCCGCCGTGATGAATCGCCGCAGTGCCCTGGCCGCCTTCGGTGCCGGCCTCGCCCTGACCCTCGCCGCCTGCGGCGGTGGCGGCGCGGGTTCCGGCAGTGGCGACAGCAGCGGGTCGTCGGGCGATGCGTCCGACATCACCGTCGGCGTCGCCATGCCCACGCAGACCTCCGAGCGCTGGATCGCGGACGGCAACAACGTCAAGGCGGGTCTGGAGAAGGCCGGCTACAAGGTCGACCTCCAGTACGCCAACGACGACATCCCGACGCAGTCGCAGCAGATCGACCAGATGATCACCAAGGGTGACAAGCTGCTCATCGTCGCCGCCATCGACGGCACCGCGCTGAGCAGCCAGCTGTCCTCGGCCGCGGCCGCGGGCATCAAGGTCATCTCCTACGACCGCCTCATCCGCGGCAGCGCCGACGTGGACTTCTACGTCTCGTTCGACAACTACAAGGTCGGCCAGCAGCAGGGCACCTCGCTGCTGACCGGTCTGGGCCTGCTCAACCCCGACGGCTCCAAGGGCACCGCCACCGGCCCCTTCAACGTCGAGCTCTTCGCCGGTTCGCTGGACGACAACAACGCCCAGTTCTTCTGGGACGGCGCGATCGACGCCATCCAGCCGTTCATCGACTCCGGCCAGGTCGTCGTGAAGTCGGGCCAGACGAAGATCGACCAGGCCGCCACGCTGCGCTGGCAGCAGGAGGTCGCCCAGAAGCGCATGGAGGACCTGCTGACCTCCGCCTACAACGACGGCAGCAAGGTCGACGGCGTGCTCTCGCCCTACGACGGCATCTCCCGCGGCATCATCACCGCCCTGCAGAACGCCGGCTACGGCACGGGCGCCCAGAAGATCCCGGTCATCACCGGCCAGGACGCCGAGATCGCCTCCGTCAAGCTCATCAACGACGGCGTGCAGTACTCGACGATCTTCAAGGACACCCGCAAGCTCGCCGAGCAGGTCGTCACGGCCTCGACCGCGATCCTGGAGGGCAAGGAGCCCGAGGCGAACGACACCGAGACGTACGACAACGGCGTCAAGGTCGTCCCCTCGTACCTGCTCGAGTCCGAGCCGGTCACCAAGGAGAACGTCACCTCCGCCCTCGTCGACACCGGGTACTACACCCAGGCCGAGGTCGACGCCGGCAAGGCCAGCTGATCCCCCGCAGCGTCCCCGCCCCCTCCCGGGGGCGGGGGCGCTGCACTGTTCCCACCATCCAGAGGCCGGCCAGCACGGCCGCACAGCCATGAGGGACGACGGTTCACCGATGACCGACAACACCCAATCCACCACGCACCCCAACATCTTGGAGATGCGTTCCATCACCAAGACCTTCCCCGGGGTCAAGGCGCTCTCCGACGTCTCGCTGTCGGTCAAGCGCGGTGAGGTGCACGCGATCTGCGGCGAGAACGGTGCCGGGAAGTCGACCCTCATGAAGGTCCTGTCGGGGGTGTACCCGCACGGTTCCTACGAGGGCGAGATCTGGTTCGACGGTCAGCTCTCGACGTTCAGCGGCATCACCGACAGCGAGAAGGCCGGCATCGCCATCATCCACCAGGAGCTCGCCCTGGTGCCGTTCCTGTCGATCGCCGAGAACCTCTTCCTCGGCAACGAGGTCAAGGGCCGGGGCGGCCTCATCGACTGGAACAAGACGAACGGCGAGGCCTCCAAGCTGCTCGCCCGCGTCGGCCTCGACGAGAACCCGACCACTCCGATCGGCCAGCTGGGCGTCGGCAAGCAGCAGCTCGTCGAGATCGCCAAGGCGCTGAGCAAGGACGTCAAGCTCCTCATCCTCGACGAGCCGACGGCCGCCCTCAACGACAACGACTCCGAGCACCTGCTGGGGCTGCTGCGCGTCCTGCAGTCCGAGGGCATGACGAGCATCATGATCTCGCACAAGCTCAACGAGATCGAGGCGATCTCCGACTCCGTCACGATCATCCGCGACGGCCAGACGATCGAGACCCTCGACATGCGCGCCGACGCGGTCACCGAGGACCGCATCATCCGCGGGATGGTCGGCCGCGACCTGGACAGCCGCTACCCCGAGCGCGAGTCGCACCCCGGCGAGGAGGTGCTGCGCATCGAGGACTGGACCGTCGGTCACCCGGTCCAGGACCGCCGCGTCGTCGACGGCGCCACGCTGAGCGTGCGCGCCGGCGAGGTCGTCGGCATCGCGGGCCTCATGGGCGCGGGGCGCACCGAGCTGGCGATGAGCGTGTTCGGCCGGTCCTACGGCCGCTACCTGGGCGGTCAGCTGTACAAGCGCGGAGTGCCGATCCAGACCCGCAGCGTCCGCGAGGCCATCAAGCACGGCCTGGCGTACGCGACGGAGGACCGCAAGAAGTTCGGCCTGAACCTCATCGACGACATCAAGCGCAACGTCTCCGCCGCGGCGCTGGACAAGCTGTCGACCGCCGGCTTCGTGAACTCCCACGAGGAGATCAAGGTCGCCGAGGACAGCAAGCGCAGCATGAACATCAAGGCACCGACCGTCGCGGCGCTCACCGGGAAGCTCTCCGGCGGGAACCAGCAGAAGGTCGTGCTGAGCAAGTGGATCTACTCCGACCCCGACGTCCTCATCCTGGACGAGCCCACCCGGGGCATCGACGTCGGCGCGAAGTACGAGATCTACACCATCATCAACCGCCTGGTGGCGGCCGGGAAGGCCGTCATCGTGATCTCCTCCGAGCTGCCCGAGCTGCTGGGCATCTCGGACCGGATCTACACCCTGTCGGCCGGCCGGATCACCGGTGAGGTCGCGGCGGCGGACGCCAGCCAGGAGAGCCTGATGAGCCTCATGACGAAGGACAAGAAGCTCGCCACCGCGGGCGCCCAGGCCGGCGCAGGGACCCCTCCCGTCAACAGCACCATCGACCAGACCCAGGAGCACACCGCATGAGCGGCAGCACCGCCACCGCGCCGAAGCAGGCGCCGGCTGCCCGGACCGGCAGCGCAAACCCCCTCAAGGCGATGTCGCAGAACCTGCGCGAGAGCGGCATCTACGTCGCCTTCGTCGTCGTGGTGCTGCTGTTCGCGGTGCTCACCGACGGGCTCTCGCTGAGCCCGGGCAACATCACCAACATCGTCCTGCAGTACTCCTACGTGCTGGTGCTGGCCATCGGCATGCTCATCGTCATCGTCGCCGGCCACATCGACCTGTCGGTCGGCTCGGTCGTCGCGCTGACGGGTGCGATCTCGGCGCAACTGGTCATCGGCAGCAGCCAGCCCTGGTACGTGGGTGTCCTGGCGGCCCTCGGCGTCGGTCTGGTCATCGGCGCCTGGCAGGGGTTCTGGGTCGCCTTCGTCGGCATCCCGGCGTTCATCGTCACCCTGGCGGGCATGCTGCTCTTCCGCGGCCTGACCTTCTACGTGCTCGACAACGTCTCGCTCTCGCCGTTCCCGGCGCAGTACACGAAGGTCGCCACCGGCTTCGTGCCGCCGATCTTCGGCGGCTACGGCTACGACGCCTTCACCCTGTTCATCGCGGCGTTCGCCGTCCTGGCCTTCGCCGCCAGCCAGGTCCGCACCCGCATCGCCAAGGTCCGCTACCAGCAGGTCGTCGAGGCGCTGCCGCTGTTCGTCCTCAAGCTGGTGCTGGTGGCGCTGGTCGTCATGGCCTTCGCCTGGCAGCTGGCGCACAGCCGCGGCCTGCCGATCGTCCTGATCATCCTGGCCGTGCTCATCCTCACCTACTCGGTGGTCATGCGGTCCTCGGTGTTCGGCCGCCAGGTCTACGCCATCGGCGGCAACCTCTCCGCGGCGATGCTCTCCGGCGTCAACGTCCGCTGGGTGAACTTCTGGATCTTCGTCAACATGGGCTTCCTGGCCGCCGTCGCGGGTGTGATCTTCTCCTCGCGCTCCAACGGCGCCCAGCCCAGCGCGGGCAACAGCTTCGAGCTCGACGCCATCGCCGCGGCCTTCATCGGCGGCGCGGCCGTCACCGGCGGTGTCGGCAAGGTCCAGGGCGCCATGATCGGCGGCCTCCTCGTCGGCGTCATCTCCAACGGCATGCAGCTGCTGGGTGTCGACCAGTCCCTGCAGCAGGTCATCAAGGGCCTCGTGCTGCTGCTGGCCGTCGCCTTCGACGTCTTCAACAAGCGTCGCGGCGGGGTGCGCTGACCCTTCGGCACCGCTGCACCAGAGGGCCCGTCCGGACGTCGTCCGGGCGGGCCCTCTAGCGTGTCCGGCGTGCTGCGCGTGGGACTGACCGGAGGCATCGGGGCGGGCAAGTCGACGGTGGCGCGCCGGCTCGTCGAGCTCGGCGCCGTGCTCGTGGACGCCGACGCGCTGGCCCGCGAGGTCGTCGCCCCCGGCACCCCCGGCCTGGCGGCGGTGCTGGAGCGCTTCGGCCCCGGCGTGCTGACCGCCGGCGGGGAGCTGGACCGGCCCGCGCTGGGCCGGCTGGTCTTCGGCGACGAGGGGGCCCGCGCCGCGCTCAACGCGATCGTGCACCCGCTCGTCGCCGCCCGCCGCGCCGAGCTGGCCGCCGCCGCCCCCGCCGACGCGGTCGTCGTGGAGGACGTCCCGCTGCTGGTGGAGACCGGCGCGGCGCCGGGCTACCCGCTCGTCGTGGTGGTCGAGGCCCCCGAGCAGGAGCGGGTGCGCCGGCTGGTCGAGGAGCGGGGGATGCGCGAGGAGGACGCCCGCGCCCGGCTGGCCGCCCAGGCCGGTGACGAGCAGCGCCGCGCGGCCGCCGACGTGCTGCTGGCCAACCCGCGCCGCCCGCAGGGCGCCCCCGACCCGCTGCCCGCGCTCGTGGCCCGCCTCTGGCACGAGCGCCTGCTGCCCTTCGAGGCGAACCTGCGCGCCCGGCGCCCGGCGCCCCGCCCGGCCGGAGCGCCGGCCGCCGGGTCCGCGGGGGAGCGGAGCGCGGCGGAGCGGAGCGCGGCGGAGCGGAGCGCGGCCGTGGCCCGGCTGCGCGCCCGGGTGGCCCGGGCGGCGGGGGAGCGGGCGCTGTCGGTGGAGCCCGACGGGCCCGCCGGGGAGGTCCTCCGGGTGCGGGTCGTCGTCGCCGACGAGGCGAGCGCCGGGTCCGTCGCCGAGGACCTGCTGGCCGCCGGGCTGGTGCGGCTGCCGGGGCGGGCGGGGGAGCGCTCGGCCCTGGCCGTCAACGCCGACCCCGGGCAGGCGGTCGACTGCCGCGTGCAGCCCGCCGGCGCCCGGGGCTGAGCCGCCGGGCGGTCGTTCGCCCGCAGCGTGCGCGGGCGGCCGGTGTCGGAGGGCCGACCTAGGCTGGGTGCATGCGGCCCACGACAGACATCCAGCGCCGGCTGGCGCCCTTCGAGGTGGTCTCCGAGTTCTCCCCGTCCGGCGACCAGCCGACGGCCATCGCCGAGCTCGCGCGCCGCATCCGGGCGGGCGAGCAGGACGTCGTGCTGCTGGGGGCCACGGGCACGGGCAAGTCGGCGACGACGGCCTGGCTCATCGAGCAGGTGCAGCGCCCGACGCTGGTCATGGCGCCCAACAAGACGCTGGCGGCCCAGCTGGCCAACGAGTTCCGCGAGCTGCTGCCGCACAACGCCGTCGAGTACTTCGTCTCGTACTACGACTACTACCAGCCCGAGGCCTACGTCCCGCAGTCGGACACCTACATCGAGAAGGACTCCTCGATCAACGACGAGGTCGAGCGACTGCGGCACTCGGCCACCAACTCGCTGCTGACGCGCCGCGACGTCATCGTCGTCGCCTCCGTGTCCTGCATCTACGGCCTCGGCACGCCGCAGGAGTACGTCGACCGGATGGTCACCCTCAAGGTCGGCGACACCATGGACCGCGACGACCTGCTGCGCCGGTTCGTGGCCGAGCAGTACACCCGCAACGACCTCGCCTTCACCCGCGGCACCTTCCGCGTGCGCGGCGACACCGTGGAGATCATCCCGGTGTACGAGGAGCACGCGATCCGCATCGAGTTCTTCGGCGACGAGATCGACAAGCTCTACACGCTCAACCCGCTGACGGGGGAGGTGCTGGCGGAGGAGGAGCTCGTCTACGTCTTCCCCGCCTCGCACTACGTCGCGGGCCCCGAGCGGCTGGAGCGGGCCATCACCAGCATCGAGGCCGAGCTGGCCGAGCGGCTGGCGGAGCTGGAGCAGCAGGGCAAGCTGCTGGAGGCCCAGCGGCTGCGGATGCGCACGACCTACGACATCGAGATGCTGCGCCAGGTCGGCACCTGCTCGGGGGTGGAGAACTACTCCCGGCACTTCGACGGCCGCGAGCCCGGCTCGGCGTCCAACACGCTGCTGGACTACTTCCCCGAGGACTTCCTGCTCGTCATCGACGAGTCGCACGTGACCGTCCCGCAGATCGGCGCCATGTACGAGGGCGACGCCTCCCGCAAGCGCACCCTCGTCGACTTCGGCTTCCGGCTGCCGAGCGCCATGGACAACCGCCCGCTGCGCTGGGAGGAGTTCCTCGAGCGGGTCGGACAGACGGTCTACCTGTCGGCGACCCCGGGCTCCTACGAGCTCTCCCGCGGCAAGGGCGTGGTCGAGCAGATCATCCGCCCCACCGGGCTGGTGGACCCCGAGGTCGTCGTCAAGCCGACCAAGGGCCAGATCGACGACCTGCTGCACGAGATCCGGCTGCGCACCGAGCGCGACGAGCGCGTCCTGGTGACGACGCTCACCAAGAAGATGGCCGAGGACCTCACGGACTACTTCCTCGACCAGGGGGTGCGGGTGCGCTACCTGCACTCCGACATCGACACCCTGCGCCGCGTGGAGCTGCTGCGCGAGCTGCGCCAGGGCGAGTACGACGTCCTCGTCGGCATCAACCTGCTGCGCGAGGGCCTGGACCTGCCCGAGGTGTCGCTGGTGGCGATCCTCGACGCGGACAAGGAGGGCTTCCTGCGCTCGTCGACCTCGCTCATCCAGACGATCGGCCGCGCGGCCCGCAACGTGTCGGGCCAGGTGCACATGTACGCCGACACGATCACGCCCTCGATGGCGCAGGCCATCGAGGAGACCAACCGCCGGCGCGAGAAGCAGGTCGCCTACAACACCGAGCGCGGTGTGGACCCGATGCCGCTGCGCAAGCGCATCGCCGACATCACCGACCTCATCGCCCGCGAGGACGCCGACACCGCGGAGCTGCTGTCCGCCGCGGGCGGCAGCGGCCGCTCGCAGTCGCGGGGCAAGGCCCCCACGCCCGCCAAGGGCGCCAAGGGCAGGAACGTGGGCCGCGAGGTGGGGCCCGAGCCGCGCGGCGGCATGCCGCAGGCCGACCTCGCCCAGCTCATCCAGGAGCTCACCGACCAGATGCACTCCGCGGCCGCCGAGCTGCAGTTCGAGCTCGCGGCGCGCCTGCGCGACGAGCTCGGCGACCTCAAGAAGGAGCTGCGGGGCATGCGGGCGGCGCAGGGGGCCTGACCGGGGCCCCCCGGGCGCCCGGGGCACCGGGCACCCGGGACCCGGGCGGTGGGTGCGGCGGGTCCGCCGGAGCTGACCTCC
>NZ_JBJLSF010000111.1:0-14239 GCF_050871885.1 Kineococcus aridisoli
GCTGGGGGTCGAGCACCTGGGGGGGCCGGCCGGGCGTATCGGCCCCCCCACCGACGGCGACGCCTTGGTCGACCCCGTGGGGCCCGCCCGCCTCGGCGGCGGCCACCAGGACGACGTCGCGGTGCTGGCGGTGCGCACGCACCCGGAGGACGCGCCGCGGCCCGCGGTGGCCGGGCCGGAACGGCCCGTACCCGGACCGCCCGGACCGCTCCCGGGCTGAGCCGCGGCGCCACCGGCGGGGGTGCGGTCACCCGGACGGAGCAGCGGATCGAGGACCGGGCCAACCGCGGGCCCCTCGGCGACGAACGACCGGTGCACCGATCACCGCCGTCGCAGGGAGCCCCACCGCCATGTCCGAGCCTCGCGTGGACGCCACCAGGATCCGTGAGCACGTCCAGCGCCTGGGCGAGCGCCACCCGCCCGTCGACCTGGGCTCCGCCGACTACGGCGTGCTCGACCCCACCGCCGTCCGCAACCGCTTCGGCGGGGTGCTGGAGTACATGGCCCGGGTCGAGATGGAGGTGGAGCGCAACGTCCTGGAGCTGGCCGTCCTGCTCCCCGGCGTCAGCGAGACCGACCGCCTCTTCTACGCCGACGTGTGGGGCCCGCAGGAGGAGCACCACGGGATCCTGCTCGACACCCTCGGCCGGCACCTGGGCATGCCGCCGGTGGTCGCGAACACGGACGAGGTGCCGGCCCGGGTGCGGGTGCTCGGCGCCCTGGCCCACGTGCCCGCGGTGCACGAGGTCATCCGGCTGCTGTACTACCTGACCGGCGCGGCCACCGAGAAGTCCGCGATGCTCGCCTACCAGGCGATGAGCGAGGGCCTGGGCGAGATGGGCGAGCAGGCGGTCAAGCGCACGGTCGTCGACGCCGTCAAGGTGCAGGAGCCCGGCCACTTCGCCTTCTACCGCCTCAGCGCGCAGGAGATGGTCCAGTCCGGCGCCATCGCCCCCTGGCAGCTGCACCTGGCCCGCCTGCTGCGCTCGCGCAGCTACGGCCTGGTCGGCGCCGCCACCCGCGAGCAGCGCGCCGACTTCGGCGGTGTCGTCGTCGAGCTGGGCCTGGACGAGCAGCTGGAGCGCAACGTCCGCGACATCTCCCGGCTGGAGACGCAGCTGCTGTGGGCGCACCGGGAGGGGCTGCAGGTGCCGGGGTACGCGCTGGCGGCCTTCCGCGACGCGGCCGCGGCGTACCGGGAGCGGCAGCGGAGCCGGCAGGGCGGGCAGGGCGGCGGGCAGGGCGGCGGGGAGCCGGACGGGCAGGTGCTGGCGGCCTGAGCCGCGGCTCAGGAGGGCTCGTGCACCGGGCCGGCGACGTGGACGCGGTCGCGGCCGGTGGCCTTGGCCCGGTACAGGGCGGCGTCGGCGCGCGCGAGCAGGTCGTCGAGGACGGCGAGCGGGTCGGCGCCCGCCTCGAGCGGCCCGCTGACGGCGACGCCGAGGCTGACGGTCACCGGCGGCAGGCCGTCGGCCCGGGCGCCGGCGACCGCGCGCCGGGCGCGCTCGGCGGTGCCCACGGCCTCGCCCGGGTCCCGGTGGGGCGCCACCCAGGCGATCTCCTCGCCGCCCAGCCGCACCAGCAGGTCGTCGGCGCGCGTGGCGCGGGTCAGCGCCGCCGCCACCTGCACGAGCACCTGGTCGCCGACGAGGTGGCCGTGCTCGTCGTTGACGCGCTTGAAGTGGTCGACGTCGACGACCGCCAGGGCCACCTGCCGGCCGGTCCGCGCGGCCTGCGCGAGCAGCGCCGGCAGCCGCTCGTGCAGGCCGCGGCGGTTGAGCAGCCCGGTCAGCGGATCGGTGGAGGCCATCCGCTGGGCCAGGCAGCGGGTGCGCTCCAGCTGGGCGAGCAGCACGCCGACCACCAGGACCGGCACGCACACCAGGCTCACCATCGTCGAGGCGACGTAGGTGCGCACCTGCGGGGTGCCCGGCAGCCCCTGCACCACCACCAGCACGACCGCCACCGACGCGATCGTCGTGAGCGCGGCGCCACCGCGGCCGAGGACCACCACGGCCAGCAGCGGCAGGACCGTCAGGAAGGCCAGGCACACCCAGCGCAGCGACGGCTCCGGGTAGGCGGTGCCCTCGGCGAGCATGAGCACCAGCAGCGCCCCCACCAGCACGGCGCCCAGGCGGCGGCCGATGCGGCGGCGCACGAGGACGGCCAGCGCGAGCGCGCTGTAGGCCGAGGCCGCCAGCACCGCCAGCGGCCGGTGCTGCTCCAGGGAGACCGCCGGGGCGTGCGCGACGAGCCACCACAGCCCCAGGGCCGTCGAGGCCAGCATGGCGCCCACGGCGACCGCGACCCAGCGGCCCTCCCGGCCGAGCGCGGCGGCGGCGCGGGCGAGCCCCGAGCGCACCGAGCGCACCGGGCGCGCGGCACGGCCCGGCACGGAGGTCACCCGCTGAGCATCGACAGCGCGGCGGGCACCTGTAGCGCCCGAGGGGGTGGTGCGCCCGGTGCGGGGACGACGAAGGCCCAGGTCCGCTGGACCTGGGCCTCCCGACGAGCGGGTGACGGGAATCGAACCCGCGCTATCAGCTTGGGAAGCTGAAGTTCTACCATTGAACTACACCCGCGCAGCGACCACCGGGAGCCGGCCCCGGCGTCGAGCACGTCCATCGTAGCGGACCCCGGAGCAGGTCCGGGCCGGGGGTAGCGTGACGCCCGTGCTGCTCTCCGACCGCGACATCCGTGCCCAGCTGGACCGGGGTCGGGTGGTCCTGGACCCCTTCGAGCCGTCGATGGTGCAGCCGAGCAGCGTCGACGTGCGCCTGGACCGGATGTTCCGGCTGTTCGACAACCACAAGTACTCCGTCATCGACCCCGCCCAGGAGCAGCCGGAGCTGACGCGGCTGGTGGAGGTCGAGGGCGACGAGCCGTTCATCCTGCACCCGGGCGAGTTCGTGCTCGGCTCGACCTTCGAGATCGTGACGCTGCCCGACGACATCTCCGCGCGGCTGGAGGGCAAGAGCAGCCTGGGGCGGCTGGGTCTGCTGACGCACTCCACGGCGGGCTTCATCGACGCCGGCTTCTCCGGGCACGTGACGCTGGAGCTGTCCAACGTGGCGACGCTGCCGATCACGCTGTGGCCGGGGATGAAGATCGGCCAGCTGTGCTTCTTCCAGCTCTCCTCCCCCGCCGAGAGCCCCTACGGCAGCGACGCCTCCGGCTCGCGCTACCAGGGCCAGCGCGGCCCCACGCCGAGCCGCTCCTTCCAGGGCTTCCACCGCACCCCGGTCTGAGCGCCCGTCCCGCGACGCGCCGGGGCACGCCCGTTCGGCCCAGTCCTCGGCGCGGGAGCTTCAGCCGGGCCCTCCACGCGCCGTTGTAGGGCGGGAGAGGTCGCGGTCGAGCACGGGACGGGAGGGCGACCGGTGAGCTGGCACAGCAACCCCGCTCGTCGCGGTGCGGTCGAGCACCCCCCGGCGGGCACCACCGCGTGCACCACCGCGGGCACCAGCGCGGGCACCGGCGTCGTCGGCGTCGTCGGCGAGCAGGCGCCGCCGGCCGCGGCCCCCACCACCGCCCCCACCGGGAGCGTGTGGACGTCGGGTTCGGTCGCCCCCGTGCGGGTGGGCCGGCAGGGCATCTACGACCGCGAGCGCCGGCTCGTCGCCTACGAGCTGCTGTTCCGCGCCCACGGCCGCGCCAGCGCCGAGCTGGCCGAGGGCGCCGAGCAGGACCACGCGACCTCGCAGGTCATCAGCGCGACCTTCGGCGACTTCGGCGTCGAGCAGATCGCCGGCGACCGGCTGCTGTTCATCAACCTCACGCGCGGCTTCTTCACCGGTGAGCTGCCGATGCCGTGCTCGCCGAGCCAGGTCGTCCTGGAGCTGCTGGAGAACGTCGAGGTCGACGACGAGGTCCACGCCGGGCTGCTGCGGCTGCGCGCGGAGGGCTACCGGATCGCCGTCGACGACTTCGCCGGGGAGCCGGGCCGGTTGCGGGCCGTGGAGCTGGCGCAGTACGTGAAGATCGACGTGGCCGCCACCGGCGACTCCTTCGAGGAGGTCCTGGCCCTGGCCCGCCGGCACAACCCCGACGCGCTGGTCGTCGTGGAGCGCATCGAGGACGACGAGCTGTTCGCGCGCTGCAGCGCCGCGGGCGCCGACCTCTTCCAGGGCTACGGGCTGCAGCGGCCGGTGACGCTGGAGGCCGTCAGCCTCACCCCGTCGCAGATGGTCTGCCTGCGGCTGGTGCGCGCCCTCACCGGCGCCGACGCCCCCATGCGCGAGGTCGAGGAGCTCGTCGCCTCCGACCCCGCGCTGAGCCTGCGGGTGTTCAAGACGGTGACGTCGGCGGCGGCCGGCACGCGCACCGAGGTCACCTCGCTGCGGCAGGCGATCGTGCTGCTGGGCCGCAAGCAGCTGCTGTCGTGGGTGGTCCTCATGCTGCTCGGCGGCGTCACGAGCGTGGACACCGAGTCGCTGACGATGGTCCTGGCCCGCGCCGCGGCGTGCGCGCGGCTGTCCCCGCACGAGGCGGACCTGGCCTACACGGTGGGCCTGCTGTCGGGGGTGGCGGCCGTGCTGGGGATGCGCGAGGAGGAGCTCGTCGACACCACCGGGGTCGCCCGGGCCGTCCGCAGCGCCCTCGTGGACCGCCAGGGCACGGCGGGGGCGGCGCTGCGGGCCGTGCTCGCCTACGAGGAGGACGAGCCGTGCACGATCGCCGAGGCCGGGCACGTGGTGTACGAGGTCTCGCGCGCCTACCTGGCCGCGCTGAGCGGGGCGATGGCCACCGTGGGCTCGGTGCTGGAGCGCTCCTGAGGGGTCCCGGGGCGGTTCCGACGCCGGACGGGGTGCGCTCGGCGCGCGGGCGGACCTACCCTGTCGCCGTGACGGACAGCCGCGAGGACCCGGACGCCCCCGTCCCGCCCGCGGAGCCGGTCGGACCGGCCGACGAGGGCGAGGAGCGGGCGCTGGAGCTGGCGCACCGCGTCTTCGAGCACGCCCGCAACGGCCGCTCGCGCGAGCTGTGCGCCTACCTCGACGCCGGGGTGCCGGTGAACTCCACCGACAGCGAGGGCAACTGCCTGGTGATGCTCGCCGCCTACCACGGCCACCCGGTCACGGTGCGGGCGCTGCTGGAGCGCGGCGCGGACCCCGACCGCGTCAACGGCCGCGGGCAGACGCCGCTGGCGGGTGCGGTCTTCAAGGGCGAGCGCGACGTCGTGGCCGCGCTCGTGGCCGCCGACGCCGACCCCTACCTCGGCAGCCCCAACGCCCTGGAGTCGGCGCGCTTCTTCGGCCGCCAGGACCTGCTGGAGCTGCTGGAGGTGCCGCTGGACGGGGTGGACGGCCCCTGAGCGGCCACCGCCGGGTGGTGGATCGCCTAGCCTGAGCCGGTCGGCGCGCCCCCGCGCCGGGAGGGTCGAGGCGCTGGGAGGCCGCTCGGTGGTTGCGCTCACCTCGCGCCGCCGCGTCCTGCGCCACCCGGCCCAGGTCGTGGCCGTCACCTTCGCGACCGTCGTGGCCGTGGGCACGGCGCTGCTGTGGCTGCCGGTCGCCCACCGCGGGGAGGGTTCGGCGACGTTCGTGCAGTCGCTGTTCACCGCGGTGAGCGCGCTGTGCGTGACCGGCCACGTCGTGGTCGACACCCGCGAGCACTGGTCGACCTTCGGCCTCGTCGTCATCCTCGCCCTGGCCCAGGTCGGCGGGTTCGGCATCATGACGTCCGCCTCGCTGCTCGGCGTGGTCGCCTCGCGCCGGATGGGCCTGCGCTCGCGGATGCTCACCACCACCGAGAGCCGCGGCTTCGACCTCGGCGACGTGCGCACCGTCCTGCTCGGCGTCGTGAAGGTGTCCGTGCTCGTCGAGGCCGTCACGGCGGTGCTGCTGGCGACCCGGCTGTTCGTCGGCTACGGCGCCAGCCTGCCGTCGGCGGCGTGGGAGGGGACGTTCCTGGCGGTCTCGTCCTTCAACAACGCGGGCTTCGCGCTGCGCGGGGACAGCATGACCGACTTCGTGGCCGACCCGTGGATGTGCCTGCCGGTCGTGGGCGCCTCCTTCATCGGCGGCCTGGGCTTCCCGGTGCTGCTGGAGCTGCGCCGGCAGTTCCGCCTGCCGCAGCGCTGGTCGCTGCACACCAAGCTGACGCTGGCCACGACCGTGCCGCTGCTGCTCGTCGGCTGGGTCTTCCTGACGGTCAACGAGTGGCGCAACCCGGCGACGCTGGGGGCGCTGGACTGGTGGGCGCGGCCGCTGGCGGGGCTGTTCCAGTCCAGCGCCACCCGCAGCTCGGGGTTCAACTCCGTCGACGTCTCGCAGATGAACGGGGGGTCCTGGCTGGTCATGGACGTCCTGATGTTCATCGGCGGCGGATCGGCGAGCACGGCCGGCGGCATCAAGGTGACGACGTTCGCGCTGCTGGCGGTCGTGCTGCTCGCGGAGTTCCGCGGCGAGGCGTCGGTGACGGTGTTCGGGCGCCGGGTGCCCGACCGGGTCTGCCGGCAGGCGCTGACGGTGGCGCTGGTCTCGGTGGGCGTCGTCGTCGTGGCGACCGTGGTCATCGTGGAGATGACGGGGCTGCCGCTGGACATGGTCGTCTTCGAGGTCATCTCCGCCTTCGCCACGGTGGGCCTGTCGTCGGGGCTGCTGCCGCAGCTGCCCGAGAGCGGGCAGGTGATCCTGGCGCTGCTGATGTTCCTGGGCCGGGTGGGCCCCATCACCCTGGGGGCCGCGCTCGCGCTGCGCGAGCGCACCCGCATGTACGAGTTCCCCGAAGGGAGACCGATCATTGGCTAGGCGGTCCGCACTCACGAACCCCCGCTCGGTCGTCGTCATCGGCCTGGGCCGCTTCGGCCGGTCGCTGGCGACGGAGCTCATGGAGGACGGGCGGGTCGACGTCCTGGGGATCGACCGCGACCCGGCGCTCGTCGACGAGCTCGCCGGGACGCTCACGCACGCGGTCGTCGCCGACTCCACCAAGGAGGAGGCGCTGCGGCAGCTGTCGGTGCACGAGTTCGACCGCGCGGTCGTCGGCATCGGCACCGACCTGGAGGCGAGCATCCTCACCGTCTCGGTGCTGCTGCAGTTCGGCATCCGCAACGTGTGGGCGAAGGCGATCAGCGAGTCGCACGCGCGGATCCTCACCCAGCTCGGCGCGCACAAGGTGATCCGCCCCGAGCACGAGATGGGCCTGCGGGTGGCGCACCTGGTGCGCGGCCGGATGCTCGACTACATCGAGTTCGACGACGGCTTCGCGATGGTCAAGACGACCCCGCCGGCGCCGATGGTCGGCCAGACGCTCGCGCAGGCGCGGCTGCGCAGCCAGCACCGGGTCACGGTCGTGGCCCACCACCGCCCCGGCGAGGGCTTCACCTACGCGACGCCGGAGACGGTCATGGGCGCCGACGACGTGATCATCGTCTCGGGGCAGATCCGGGACGTGGAGGCGTTCAGCTCGATCGTCTGAGGCGGGCGCCCGCTCAGGCGCTGCGGCCCCGGCCCTCGTCCTCGCGGGGGACCTCGCGGGTGGTCTCCGCCTCCGGGACGGCGTCGGTGCCGCGGCGGTCCACCCCGGGCAGCCGGCGGCGCTCGGGCTCGCCCCGCTCGGCGCGCGTGAGGTCGATGAGGGAGCGCCGGTCCTGGCCGCGCCGGCGCCGCTCGGCCTCGGTGCCGGGCTCGGGTGCGGGCTGCTCGTGCTCGTCGCTCACCCCTCCACCTCACCACGCAGCGTCGCGGCTTGTCACTCGGGTCCGCCTCACGGCCGTCGCCGGGCCCCTGGACCACGTCGTGCGCGACGAGGCGCTGCGCTGGTGCGTCAGCTGTCGTATCCCAGGGTCGTGGCCTCGGCGAAGTCCACGTCACCGGCCGCCTCGGCGAAGCGGGCGAAGCCCGCCGCCACGAGCGCGCGGTCCTCCGGGGCCATCCGCTCCAGCACGGACTCGAACTGCGCCCGCCGGCGCTCCATCACCTGCCCGACGAGCTCGCGGGCGGTGTCGGTCGGCGCCACGAGCACCTCCCGGCGGGTGTCCGGGTTGTCCTGGCGGACCACCCAGCCGGCCGCGACGAGGCGGTCCACGGCGCGGGTGAAGGTCGAGGGGTGCACGCCGATGGCCGCGGCCAGGGCTCCGCTGCGCAGCGGACCGCGGCGGCAGATGAGGACCAGCACCCGGTACTGCTGCAGCGTCAGCGACTCCAGCGCGTCCGCGAGCGAGCGCACGCTGATCCCCACGACGGCTCGCGACCCTGCGAGCACCGCCTCGACGTCATCATCGGGTGAGTGCACGTGCGGATCCTAGTCACCAGGTTGGCCCCGCGCGGGGACGACGTGGTGGAGTACCCGTGAGGAACCCCCCGAGGGACAGGAGCCCTGCGTGAACGAGCACGACATCCACGAGCGCATCAACGCCCTCGTCGCCGAGGAGCACCGGCTGCGCGAGGCGCTGCAGTCCGGGCAGCTGAGCGCTCCCGAGGAGCACGCCCAGCTGAAGTCCGCCGAGGAGGCGCTGGACCAGGCCTGGGACCTGCTGCGCCAGCGGCAGGCGCTGCGCGACGCCGGGCAGGACCCGGACCAGGCGCGCGAGCGCCCGGTCGGCGAGGTCGAGAACTACCGGCAGTGAGGCTCAGGGCAGGGCGATCCGCAGCAGCGGCTCGCCCTGCCCGGCCGGCCGCACCGGCACCACGACGGTGAACTCCTCCAGCCGGCAGGAGCTCTCGTCGCAGGTGGCCACCCGCACGTCCACGCGCAGCCTGCCCGCGGCGACCACCCGCACCGGCCGCCGCCACCCCGTCCCCGAGCCCGCCCCCGCGCCGAGCGCCCCGGGCGGGTCGGCGGAGACCTCCACCCGCACCGGCGGGCCCCAGCGCTCGTCGACGCGGCGGCCCGCCCCGGGCGTGAAGTCCACGACGAGCTCGGCGTCGGCGGCGAGCCGCACCTCCGCGAGCAGCCGCCGGTCGCGGCGGCGCAGGGACCACCGGGTGAGCCGGTGCGCGGCGGACTCCACCACGACCACAGCGCCCCCGCCCCCGTCGTCGTCCTCCTCCACGAGCACGTCGGCCGGCTCGGCCAGGCCCGTCAGCAGCGTCTCGACGCTGCGGGTCAGCGGGTCGTAGCGGCGCAGCGCCCCGTCGAAGGTGTCCGCGACGAGCACCGCGGCCGGCGCGGTCCCCCGGGCGTCGAGGGCCAGGCCCAGCGGGTGCTGCAGCAGCGCGCGGTCGGCGGGGCCGTCCCGGTGGCCGAACTCGAACAACCCCCGCCCCACGTGCGTGGTGACCTCCGCCCCCGGCAGGGCCACCGGGTCGACGTTGGCCATCCGCTCGTCGGTGACGACGGGCACCCGACGGTCCGGCGGAGCGGTGCGCCGCAGCGTGCGCAGCGCGGAGGTCTCGGCGTCGACGAACCAGGCGAGCGCCTCCGCGCCGCCCTCCGGCGCGGTGCCCACCGCCAGCCCGGAGGGCTGGGCGAGCCAGGCCCGCTCCGCCGGACCGTCGAGCAGCCCCTCCGCCGTCGTCCCGGCCACGACGCGCACGGTGCCGGCGTCCGGGTCGAACGCCCACAGCTGGTGGGTGCCGGACACCGCCACCAGCAGGTCCCCGCCGCTCCCGCCGCCGTCCCCGTCGCCACCCGCGTCGGGCCACCACGCGACGTCGGTGGGGCTGGCCAGGTCCTGGGCGCGAGCGGGCCCGCCGCCGCTGCGCCGCCGCAGCTGCCGTCCGGTCCCGGCCAGCGTGCGCACGTGCCCGTCGGCCAGCCGCACCCCGCGCACCGCGTGGTTGCCGGTGTCGGCGACGGCCACGTCGGCGCCGAGGAGCTGCGCGACCCGCGGCGGCAGCAGCGCGAGCCCCTGCGGAGCGGCGAAGCCGGCCTCGGCGGCGGGGCCGTCGGCGAGCTCGCGGCGCCCGGAGCCGATGCGCCGCAGCACGGTCGTCAGGTCGGCGGCCAGCTCCACGAGCTGGTGGTGGCCGGCGTCGGCGACGAGCAGGCTGCCGCCCGGCAGGGCGATCGCGCGTGCCGGGAAGCGCAGCGGGGTGTCGTCGGGGAGCACCGGGGCGTCGTCGGCGGGCACCGGCCGCGGCGCGGTGCGGGGCGGCCGGTGCGCGAGGAGGTCGGCGACCAGGCGCTCCAGCTCGGCGCCGTGCCCCTCGCCGGAGCGGGTGGCGACGACGTAGCCGTCGGGGTCGACGAGCACGAGCGTCGGCCAGGCGCGCACCGCGTACGCCGACCACAGCGAACGGTCCGCGTCGTCGAGGACGGGGTGGTCGACCTCCAGGCGCGCGACGGCCGCCTGCACGGCTCCCGGCTCGGCCTCGTGGTCGAACTTGGGCGAGTGCACCCCCACCACGACGAGGTCGCCGGCGAAGCGCGCGGCCAGCGGGCGCAGCTCCGCGAGCACGTGGACGCAGTTCACGCAGGAACCCGTCCAGAAGTCCAGCAGGACGAAGCGGCCCGCGAGGTCGGGGGCCGGGCCGACCCAGCGACCGGCGAGGCGGGGCGCGCGCACGCGCGGCGACGGGCGGTGCGGACGGGCGGGCACGAGCGCCATCCTGCCCGCTCCTGGAACTGCTCGCCGTGCACCGGCTGCCCGTCGGGGACGGGCACGGGCTGCACGTCGAGCAGGTCGGGAACTCGCGGAGGATCCCCGCGCTGTTGCTGCACGGCGGCCCTGGAGGGGCCTGCGGAGCGCCGACGGGGGCTCCTCCGACCCGCGGCGCCACCACCTCGTGCTGCTCGACCAGCGCGGTGCGGGTCGCAGCACCCCGGCGGGCAGCATCGAGCTCGACCGTTCGACGGAGGCGGGCCGGCGCCGCCGCAGCCGGCCGGGTGACGGCGGTTCCCGGCACCGGAGCTCACCGCCGAGCGCGACGACGTCCTGGACGCCCACCACCGCCGGCTGACCGGTGACGACCCCGGGGAGGCGGTGCGCTGGGCCGCCCCGAGGACGCGCTGGGGGTTCGTGAACTCCTCCGTCGTCCCCGACCCGGCGTTCCCGGAGGAGGCGAGCACCGCGGCGCAGGCCGTCGGCGCGGCGCTCGGCCGCTCAGCCTGCCAGGGCCTCGACGATCGGGCAGGGGGCGCTCGTGTCGAGGCACTGCGCCGCGAGCAGCTGCGCGATCGCGTCGCGGGTGCGGACGAGGTCGGCGATGCGCTCGTCGATCTGGGCCACCTTGCGGTGGGCGTGCTCGGCGACGTCGGCGGCGAGGACGCCGCTGGCGCGCGCTGCACCCGAGAGCCGGGTGAAGGGGGACAGCTCGGCGAGGCTGAAGCCGAGGTCCTGGCCCCGGCGCAGGAACCGGACGGTGCGCACGTCCTCGGCGCCGTAGACGCGGTAGCCGTTGCCCTGGCGGACCGGCGCCGGCAGCAGGCCCTGACGCTCGTAGAACCGGACGGTCGAGACGGCCACTCCGGCCGCCCGGGCGAGTTCAGAGGTGTGCACGCGCCGACTCTAGGAGCTGGGGACGGGCAGCCGGGGGGCGCTGCTCGCCCGAGGCCGCGTGGAGAGCAGGACACCGGCCTGCACGAAGCCCCAGGCGATCTCCAGGACGAGCACGATCGCCAGGACCGGGGAGGCACCGCGGCTGAGCGCAGCGATCATGGCCAGGGAGAACAGGCCCCGCGCGGCGACGTCGGCGGCGCCGGCCGCCCGTGAAGGACGCAGCAGGCGGTAGAGCGACCACACGGTCACGACGCTGCCCGTGAAGTTGGCGAACAGCACGGTGAACACCTCCGGGGACGGTGCGCTGCCCGGCAGGCCGGCGGCGTCGAGGAGGGCGCCCAGCGCGGCGAAGAGGGCCGGCGCGGTGAACGGCAGGGCGAACCCGGCCGTGGTCAGGAGGTCGTACCCGGCGGAGGCGCGCACCGTGCGGCGGGCGGCGGTCGTGAGCGGGTGAGCGGTGTCCGGTGGCGTCATGCGCCCAGCGTCGACCCTGCACCGTGGTGCAGGGTCAAGCGGCGATCCAGCGTCCGCCGGTGCCGGCTGCTCCTCGTCGGGCAGGTGCACCCGCCCTCGCGGACCCGGGGCCTCCGAAACCCCGGTGCGCCGCTCCGGCCGGTGCGGCAGGGTGCGGCAGGTGAGCGGACGACCAGTGGTGCTGGTGACCGGGGTGGGCCGCCGGGTCGGCATCGGCGCGGCGATCGCCGAGCAGCTGGCCCGCGACGGCTGGGACGTTGCCACCTGCCACTGGGCGCCCTACGACGACCGGATGCCGTGGGGCCGCCAGGAGGACGACCCCGACCTGATCCAGGAGCTGCTGCGCGCGGCGGGCGCCGAGAGCACCGCCGTCCCCGCCGACCTCAGCCGACCCGAGGCCCCCGCGGAGGTCTTCGACGCCGTCGAAGCGGCCCTGGGCCCGGTGACCGGGCTGGTGGTGGCGCACTGCGAGTCGGTGGACTCCTCCATCCTGGACACGAGCGTGGACAGCTTCGACCGGCACGTCGCGGTCAACGCGCGCGCCACCTGGCTGCTCGTGGCCGAACTCGCACGGCGCTTCCCCGCGCAGGCGGTCGGACGCGGGCGGATCGTCGCCATCACCAGCGACCACGTCGTGCACAACCTCCCGTACGGGGCGAGCAAGGGCGCGATGGACCGCATCGTGCTCGCCGCCGCCCGGGAGCTGGAGCACCTGCGGCTGACCGCGAACGTGGTCAACCCCGGACCCGTCGACACCGGCTGGATGGACGAGGCCCTGCTGCGCGAGGTCGCGGGACGCAACCCCCGCGGCCGCGCCGGCCGCCCGCAGGACACCGCCGACCTGGTCTCGTTCCTGCTGTCCGAGCGCGGCGGCTGGGTCAACGGCCAGCTGCTGCACTCCGACGGCGGCTGGCGCAGCTGAGCTCCCCCGCCTCCCCGCGCGGGGAGCGACCGGGCGCCTGCACGCGTTCGCCCGCAGTGGATCTCCTGAGGGCAGAAGGACCTTCCCCCTCCTCCGGCCGATGCGGACAGTGGGTGGACCGCACCGTCCCGAAGGAGGAACCCGCGATGAGCACACCCGTCCTGGCCGGCCCGTTCGACGACCAGCTCTCCCAGCGGCTGCTGTTCCAGCGCATCGTCGTGCTCGGGCAGGAGGTCGACGACGCGATCGCGAACCGGATCTGCGCGCAGCTGCTGCTGCTGTCGGCCGACGACCCCAAGAGCGACATCGCCCTCTACATCAACTCCCCCGGCGGCTCCATCAGCGCCGGGCTGGCCATCTACGACACCATGCGCCTGATCCCCAACGACGTCTCCACGCTCGTCATGGGCATGGCCGCCAGCATGGGCCAGTTCCTGCTGTGCGCGGGTCAGGCGGGCAAGCGCTACGCCCTGCCGCACGCGCGGGTCATGATGCACCAGCCGTCGGGCGGCATCGGAGGCACGGCCGCCGACATCGCCATCCAGGCGGAGAACCTCGCCCACACCAAGGCGACGATGCAGCGGCTCATCGCCGAGCACACCGGGCAGGACGTCGAGCGCATCGAGTCCGACGCCCAGCGCGACCGGTGGTTCACCGCCGAGGAGGCGTTGGAGTACGGCATGGTCGACCACGTCGTCGAGCGCGTCCAAGACGTGCGCCTCAGCGGCGGCCGGAAGGTGGGGCTGTGATGGCCGGAGCATCGATGTCCTACCCGATCCCCTACGTCGTCGAGTCGACACCTCGTGGTGAGCGCACCTCGGACGTCTTCAGCAGGCTGCTGTCCGAGCGGATCGTGTTCCTGCACGGGGAGATCGACGACGGCGTCGCGAACGTGGTGATCGCCCAGCTGGTGCACCTGGCCTCGGAGAGCGCCACCACGGACATCAACCTCTACATCAACTCCCCCGGCGGCTCGGCCACCGCGGCCATGGCGGTCTACGACACCATGCGCTTCGTCGCCCCGGACGTCGCGACGTTCTGCGTGGGCCAGGCGGCGTCGGCGGCGGCTGTGCTGCTGGCGGCAGGCACCGCCGGCAAGCGCTCGGTGCTGGAGCACTCCCGGGTCCTGCTGCACCAGCCGTCCGGCGGTGCGCAGGGGACGGCCGCGGACCTGCAGATCCAGGCGAAAGAGGTCCTGCGCATCCGCGCGCAGATCGAGCAGGTGCTCTCCCGGCACACGGGCCACTCGGTGGATAGGCTGCGCACCGACCTCGACCGTGACCTGGTGCTCCCCGCGCGCGAGGCGGTCGACTACGGCGTCGCCGACAAGGTCATCACTCCGGCTGCGGCGGTCCTCGTCACCGCGTAGCCAGGGGTGGGGGCACCCTCCGGGAACGGGTGAGGGCCCGCACCCCCCAAAAAAAGGGGGTTGCGGGCCCTCACACCACCACACCAAA